>JBDGYW010000076.1:0-14286 GCA_039588935.1 Gemmatimonadota bacterium
GAAGGTCTCATTTTCGCTCAGAGTGATTGACCCGCCGTTGATCGTTGCCTCAACGGTCACCCCATCCTCGGTATACGTCATTGTGTACGGCACGGAGTTCCCGTTGATGCTAACGAGTTCGTAGAACCCCGAGATAGCCTCGGGCGAAAAGGCATCTCCGCAAGCTGATATCAGGAGGGTTACGGAGACCACTGTCAAGAATCCAAGGTGCTTCATTTTCGCGAGCCCCGAGAGAGATGACCAACAAAGTGTCACCGTCATCCACGGTCCGCCAGGAGGATAGAGTAAAGGTGGTGCGGCAAGTCGGAATTGTATGAACAGCTACATTACGCACTTGACGCCCGCAGATCATCTATGTAACATACCTATCAGCAGTTCAGGGGTAATCATGTAAGGGGTGATTATGGGCGACGATAAAGCAAAGCTGCTCCAAGGCACCTTGGATGTGCTGATAATGAAGGCGCTTCAAGGCGGGCCTCGGCACGGGTACGCATTGTCCACCTGGATTCGCGAGACTACCGGCGGTGTGTTCGACATCGAGGACGGTGCCTTGTACACGGCCCTCCATCGCATGGAAAAGCGCAAGCTGCTGAGCGCCGAATGGGGAGTTTCTGAGACGAACCGCAGGGTGAAGGCGTATTGCCTCACCGCGGACGGGCGTAAGCAACTCGATGTTCGATCGGACATCTGGAGCGAATACGCCGAGGCCGTGGCGAAGGTACTGCAGTCGTGATGAAGCGCGACGACAAAGGACTCTGGTCGGGTGGGCCAAGGAAGAATAGCGACAGGATAAACG
Organism: Gemmatimonadota bacterium; assembly: GCA_039588935.1. GTDB lineage: Bacteria > Gemmatimonadota > Gemmatimonadetes > Gemmatimonadales > GWC2-71-9 > JBDGYW01. Next base: position 797 of record JBDGYW010000076.1, read on the forward strand.
CTGATCTTGATGACGAGCTTGGCTACCACTTCGGGGAAAGCGTCAAGGACCTGATGGCTCAAGGCTTTTCGCGCGACGAGGCTGTTCGGGAAACCGAGCAGCGTTTCGGTAATCTTCCACGATACCGGCGGGAACTCGAACGCATCAATCGCAATCGCATAGTGGAAGCCGCGAGTAAGGGCTGGGTCAGAGTGTTGGGTGTCTGGCAGGACATTCGACATGGTGTGCGCACGCTAACGCAGCAAAGGTCGTTCACTCTGGCGGCAGTGATTTCGCTCGCGCTGGGTATTGGAGCGAACACCGCCATCTTCAGTCTCGTCAACTCTATGCTCATGCGATCGCTGGGCGTGGCCGAGCCGGACAGAATGGTCACGGTATTCACATCCGTCACGGGCGGACAGTTACACGGCAGCACGTCATATCCCGATTACCTGGATTACAGGGAGCAGAATGAAGTGTTCTCCGGGCTCGCCGCGCACACGTATGCCCCGATGGCCATCAGCGGCCCCGACCAGTCATCAGTCGTCTGGGGCCAGCTCGTAAGCTGGGATTATTTCTCGGTATTAGGTGTTGTGCCTCGTTTGGGGAGGGCGTTCCTGCCTGAGGAGGACGAAGCGTTTGGTGCGAGACCGGTGACAGTGCTGAGTTACGGCATGTGGCGAGACCGGTTTGGGTCGGACACTGAGATCGTGGGTAGAACGATCCGCATCAATGACTACCCGTTCACCGTGATAGGAGTAGCTCCCGAGGGCTTCACCGGGCTGACTCCGCTTCTCGAACCAGCTCTGTGGGCACCATTGGCGATGTTCGAACAGGCGTTGCCCTTTACGCCGAACGTGCAGAGTCGCTGGGATCCCTGGCTGCAGCTCGTCGGTCGCTTGAATCCATCCGTGACGAGGACCGACGCTCAGGCGTCGTTGGACGTGCTCGCCGCGAATCTGACAACCGCTTATCCCGATATCTACGCCGGCAGAGGTCTCGTAGTCGAGGATCTGGACGGTAGCAGGCTTGGCACACCTGAGGCGACCGGCGGAGTCCAGAGCCTACTGACAATCTTGTTGGGCGTGGTCGGGTTCGTATTGCTGGTTGCGTGCTTCAATGTTGCCAACCTGCAACTCGCTAAGGCGAGCGGACGACGCCGTGAAATCGCTCTGCGGTTTTCGCTCGGCGCCTCCCGGTGGCGCATAGTGCGGCAACTCCTGATGGAAAGCGCACTGCTTGCGTTGATTGCCGGGGTTGTTGGTTTGGGATTTGGCATACTCGCAGTAGATACATTGCAGGCGCTTCAGCCACGCACAGAGGTTCCACTAGCAATCTCAACTGCGCTCGATTGGCGCGTGCTCGGCTTCACCCTGCTTGTGGCGGTGTCCACCGGTCTGTTGTTTGGACTCGTTCCGGCGTTACAGGTGCTTCGTGGCAACCAATCTGATGCTCTGAAGGACCAGAGCTTCACGGCGAGTCAGAGCACCGGGAAGGCGCGCCTGCAGAACTCACTCGTCGCCGCCCAGATTGCGCTCTCGCTGGTTCTGTTGACCGGGGCGGGTCTGTTCGTACGCAGTTTGCGGAACACTCTTGCCATCGACCCCGGGTTCGACCTCAGGAGCGGTGTGATAGTACCGGTGAACTTCGGGTTCACCCAACACGATGAGGCGGAGGGAACGGTCCTCCGTCAAAGCTTACTCGAACGTGTTGGCTCCATGCCGGGAGTCGAGTCGGCGGCGCTCTCGGCATTCCTGCCACTTGGAATGGTTCACGGGCATCATGACGTCGTGGTGGATGGGTACGAGCCTGCGCCGGATGAGTATATGCTCGTGAAACGCAACATGGTCTCACCCGGATATTTCGAGACGATGGGCATACGTGTGCTGAGCGGACGGGCGATCGACGAACAGGACGGCGAAGGCGCTCAACCCGTGGCAATGGTCAACGAAACCATGGCGCGACGCTTCTGGCCCGACCTGGATCCGATTGGCCGGACCGTTCAGGCAGACCTGGGGATTGTCTACACGGTTATCGGCGTGATAGAAGACGGCAAGTATGCCGCATTGCATGACGCGTCCGAACCGTACCTCGCGATTCCGCTGGGACACGGGGAGTATGTGCAACGAGTGAACCTCGTTGTTCAAACGTCTGGGGCTCCGAGCACAATGGTAGAGCCGTTGTCGGCCGAAGTTGGAGATCTGCTTCCCAGCGTGCCTCAATCCACTGTGCTCACGATGCCCCAGTACCTGGAGTACTCGGCGGGGGGCGCCTCAGCACCGGCGATACTCGTGGGCGCCTTCAGCCTCCTGGCACTCGTGTTGGCGGCGGTTGGGCTGTATGGCGTGATGTCGTACACCGTGAGTCAGAGGACGCGGGAGTTCGGGGTTCGTATGGCGTTGGGTGCGACTCAGACCGGCATAGAGAAGACGGTCCTGAGCCGTGGACTCAGAACGACCGTCCTTGGTGTCGCGATCGGCATAGTGCTCGCCGTGGCGGCCACCAGAGTGCTCGCCGGCTTTCTCTACGGGGTGAACACGCTAGATCCGTTCGTGTTCACGTTGGGTACGGTGACGCTACTCGTGGTTGGCCAGCTGGCGAGCTACCTGCCGGCGCGCCTTGCGTCCAAGACCGATCCCATGGAGACGCTGCGGCTGGAGTAGGCGGGACCCCTACCTCCCGGCCGCAGCGAACAACGGGTTGAATAGAAGCTTGAACGCGTTCCGCGACTGCGCTCTCGTGTCCGGCCGAAAGCCGATCAATACGACTTGTCCCTCACCCAGGGGAACCCGCATTGCCGCCGGGCGCCCGGCGAGGTAGCGGTCTCCACCAATGGCCCAACCGTCGGCAAGGACATTTTCCTCGGCAAACCTGGCGTAGACCACGATGTCGCGTTCCTGGCTTTTTTCACCTGCTGACGAAGACTCTTCATCCGCCGGTGGAACCACGTCCATCACCAAGCCGTGTTGCCAGAAAAGAGCATGGGATGCTTCTGCCATTCCGTATGCCAGCGGGTCAGTCAGGTCGGGCTTGAACCGAATCACCGAGCCCGGAGCGTAGAACCGTCGCGAATCTGCATTTGCGATTGAGTTCGTCACCGGCAGGCCAAACATTGTCGTCGCGAACTCGACCGAATTGTGGAATGCCATAACCCATCCACCGTCCCTTACGAACTGCTTCAGTGCTACAGCGCCCTCGACTCCGACCCCTCCTACGTACTCGGGTGGCATTGTCAATGGAGCGTGTCCGTTCAGGATCGATTCCGCGCCTTGGTCGGGGAGCAAGATGATGTCGAACCCATCGAGGCCTCCAGAGCGAAGATCTCCGTCGTGCAGAGCTTCGACCTGGAACTCGTACTGGTCCAGCACCCAGCGAGTCCACCCCTCGGCCATGTTTGACACGTAACTCTGGTAGATGCCGATGCGTGGGGCCTCGAACGCCTGTAGTGGTGAATCGAGATCTTCACCCAGAGAATGAAAGTCGAGACCAAGCTCATCGGCCAATGCACGAACCGTGTTTCTATCCGCGCGATTGATGACGAATGTGCCAGCGGGCCATTCCTCCTCGCCAGAACGTGTAGGCTCTTTCGTCCATGACACACGTGCACCCGTGGCTAGCAGATGGTTTACCGCCAAGACGCTTGCATTGTACGCTCGGGATAGCATGAACCCCCGCGATCCTGACCCGTGGATTTCACCTGGAGCAGGAGTGGCTTCGGCGATTGCAGGGCCAGGCATATCGAACTGTTCCAGCGCTCGGTGGAATTGGACCCCGAGCTGGTTTGGCAGGTTGTATCCAGTGACGTCATAGGGACGCTCCGGCGGTCCACCCGGATAGTCGAATCGATCGGGATATTGCTTCGGCTCCATCAGGTCGATCACCCAAGGACGAAACGCTTGCGGTGGGATTACGTAGGTACCCTCTGCAAATTGTCGCCCGTCGGCACGAAACGCACTCTCAGCCTGGTGTACCCGTACGCCGCCCTGACGAAAGACTTGCATCAGTTCCACGGCGGCACCCGGATCGTGCTGTTCTGTGGGATCGATCACGTAGGCGAAGGGGCCGCCTTCAGCAGCCAAACCTCTGGAAACCTGACGTTTGCCCATGTGATAGATGTTGTACAGGTAGTTCTGTTTGAGGCGCGCCGCGACATCCAGAACCGCCTTCGAGCCGGTCATCACGTACTCGACTGCGTCCCCTATGCGCCACCATCCCCCCTCCCATGGCACCGGGTAGTGCATGCTCGGCTCGCGTGTGGATAACGGAACCCCGCGCGAGAAGGTATCGCCGATCTCCTCTTCGGTGTAAAAGTGCGGGGTGGCGTATTGATACAGTGCCGTCTCTGTGAACAATCCCAGTATGTTGTGAAGCAAAGGCGACGCGTGCATGAAACCGGCCGACCAGGCCACGCGGTAGTTGATCGCCGTGGTGACGCCGGGTTTTCCCTCCTTCATGAATCGCTGCAGCATGTATTGGCCGATGTGACTGTGGCTGCTGACAACCAGGGGATCTACGTGGTGATTGAGTGGATCGATAGCTGGCGGCAACCAGATCCGGCCGGGAAACGGCCCTGTTTGGTGATGGTTGTAGAAGATCTGTGGGAACCATTCGTGGTACAGTATGTTCGCCAGCGTCTGCGTCTCGACCTGCGTGAACATATACGCATCGCGATTGTTGTCGTGGCCCACGTAATGATGATAGAGCTCCGGCACTGGCGACGTTTCGAACGGCGTCCCGAGATTGCTCTTGTACCAGTTGGTAACGATATCGAGACCATCCGGGTTCATATTCGGCATAAGGAGCAGCAAGACGTTGTCTCGGATGTTGCGAGCCTCCGCCGACTCATCGGTGGCGAGCCAGTGGGCGAGCAACGGTGTGTGCATCGAGGGCGCTAGCTCTGTGGAGTGCAGCCCGCCGTCGATCCACACTGTGGTGATCCCTTCGTCGGCAAGCGCCAGCGCCTCCGCGTCAGTCAGCCCCTCGGCGAGAGCCAAGCGGCGATTGATCTCTCTATAACGTTCCCTGTTGCGCAGGTTCTCCTCGCTGGAGATGAAAGCGAGAAGCATCGGCTTGCCAAGAGTCGTGGTGCCGATTTCTTCGAGGATCACACGCTCGGAGGCTTCGGCCAGAGCGAGGAAGTAGCCTTGGATCTGAGCGTAGTCGGCAAGCTGATGGTTTTCACCTGGCTCGAAGCCGATTACTTCAGCTGGTGTGGGAATCTGGCCGAGCGCCTGGAACTGGACCAAGACGACCTGAAGGGTGACTACGAGGAACACGCAGAAGAACTTTCGATGAGCTTTCATCGGAGTCTCCTTAGGCTTGGGCAACGTTGTGGAAGACTGGGTGTTTGCGCCACATCAGTTGCGGCTTCGAGAAGGTAGCGTTGGATACCCGCCAACGCGAATCCAGCAAAAGAAGAATTGAATCCGCGCTCCCTAGCGGTGCCGCGGTCCGCGTCCTATCTTCGCCTGACATTCCCGAATTTTGCACAGCCTCCACATGCGCAGGAGAATCCCATGTTCGTGCGCCTTCCCTCCGTGATTTGTGTTGCCGCGCTGGCCGCCACGCCGGCGCTTGCACAGGACATCCAGAACACGAGGCTACTCAGCCAGCCCGCTGTCAGTGCCTCGCACGTGGCGTTTACGTATGCTGGTGACCTTTGGGTCGCCAGTCGCGGCGGGTCAGGGGTGAGGCGACTCACAACCCACCCCGGTACCGAGAGGAATCCGCGGTTCTCGCCTGACGGCCAGTGGATAGCGTTCAGTGGCCAGTATGACGGCAACACAGATGTGTTTCTCGTGCCTGTCACAGGTGGACCGCCGCGACGCCTCACCTGGCATCCGGTTGCCGACGTGGTTCAGGGCTTTACGCCTGATGGTTCGGCGGTGCTGTTCTCCTCAATCAGGAACTCTTTCACATTCGCGTACGCCCATCTATACACGGTTCCACTGGATGGTGGATACCCGGATCAGCTGCCCATTCCGAATGCAACGAAGGCGAGCTATTCGCCGGATGGACGGAAGATCGCCTATACACCGCTGCCCGAAGCGTTCAATCAGTGGAAGAATTACCGCGGCGGGAGGCAGTCGCGGATCTGGATTTACGATGTAAACGACCATTCCGTTGAAGAGATTCCGAAGCCCGACGGCGGCTGCAACGATACTGACCCCATGTGGATTGGTGGTACCGTCTACTTCCGCTCTGACCGGGCAGGGGAGTTCAACCTGTTCGCGTTTGATCCCGCGAACAATAGTGTGCAACAGCATACCGAATTCAGCGATTTCCCGATGGTGAATGCCTCGGCAGACGGGACGGATGTGATCTTCGAGCAGGCTGGGTACCTGCACGTCTATTCTCCGAACACTGAAGCCACCGAGCAGCTGATGGTCGGCGTGGCGACGGACCTCATTGAAATGCGAGAACGCTACGCCACAGGAGATCGATTCGTTCGTAATGCGCATATCTCCCCCTCCGGGGCGCGAGCAGCGTTCGAGTTCCGCGGGGAGATCATCACCGTCCCGGCGGAGAAAGGCGACCATCGGCAGCTGACGCAGAGTTCCAATTCCCATGAGCGCTCTCCCGCATGGTCGCCCAATGGACAGGCGATCGCCTACTTCTCCGACGCCGGTGGTGAGTACCGGCTCCACATCGCACCGGCAGACGGCAGGGGGGAAGCACGACAACTTCCGGTGGAAGGGCACGGGTTCTACGAGGATCCCGTATGGTCGCCCGATGGTGAGAAGATCGCCTACACGGACAACTCGTGGAGTTTGTACGTGCTGGACGTTGCATCGGGTCGGAGCGCGCTCGTCGCGAGTGAGCCGCTCTACGGACCGTTCAAGCAGATCCGCGGTGCGTGGTCGCCCGATTCAGAATGGCTCGCGTACACTCTCGGTACTGGCACTGGGTTCCGCCAACTCTTTCTCTACTCCGTTGCTGAGGGGCAGTCGCACGCGATCACAGAAGGACTTGGCGACGTAAACGAACCGGTGTTCGACGCCAGTGGAAAGTACCTCTACTTCTTTGCTTCTACCGATGCCGGCCCGCTCCGTGATTGGTTTGCGATGTCCAACAACGACATGGAGATATCAGGCAGCCTATATCTCGCGGTACTTGCGAAGGGAATCGAGTCGCCGCTCAAGAAGGAGAGCGACGAGGAGACGGTTGCCGACGATTCAGAGAGCGAAGATGAAGAAGGCGACGAGGAGGAAGAAGACACGAGTGTGCAGGTAGACCTCGACGGCATCAGTCAACGTGTAGTGACGATCCCTGTCGGGACGGCCTTCTTCACGAACCTACAGCCCGGTCCGGCCGGCACTCTGTACTATCTGCGCGCGGACGGATGGAGTCCGTTTGCCGGCGGAGGCGATGCCAGCCTGCGCAAGTACGATCTCGATGAACGGGATGAAGAGACCCTTCTACGGGACGCCGACTCCTTCGTGCTATCGGCTGACAACGAGAAGATGCTTGTGCAGAGCGGGTCCACCTGGCGAATCGCTGCTGCGGGAGGAACCATCGACCCGTCCAAGGGAAGGCTCTCTACCGGCGATCTTCAGGTGAGAGTCGACCCTCGCCAGGAATGGACACAGATCTACCACGAGGCTTGGCGTATCAACCGGGACTTCTTCTACGACCCGAACATGCACGGAGCCGACTGGCCGGCTCTGCGTGAGAAGTACGCCGAGTTCTTGCCACATGTGACGACAAGAGCGGACTTGAACCGAGTTCTGCAGTGGCTGCACTCAGAGTTGGCTGTCGGTCACCACAGGGGTGGTGGCGGTGACTTCCTCAACCGTCCGCAGACAATTCCCGGAGGGCTGCTCGGTGCCGACTACGTAGTTGACGGCGATCGCTACCGCTTCCAGAAAGTCCTCGGCGGTCTCAACTGGAACCCCGACCTGCGCGCTCCGCTGACCGAGCCGGGGGTGGATGTCGAGGCCGGAGAATATCTGCTCGCGGTGAACGGTGTAGAATTGCGCCACCCGGAGAACCTCTACAGCCGTTTTGAGAACACGGCCGATAAAGCGGTCGAGATCGCGGTCGGGCCCAATCGAAATGGGTCCGAGTCCCGAACTGTGACCGTGGTCCCGATCAGGAACGAGTTCGCGCTCAGGAATCGCGACTGGGTCGAGGGCAATATCCGAAAGGTTCACGAAGCCACTGACGGTCGTGTGGCATACGTATACGTCCCCAACACCTCCACCGCCGGGCACACGTATTTCAAGCGCTATTTCTATCCGCAGGCCGACAAGGAGGCTTTGATCGTTGACGAGCGATTCAATGGCGGTGGACAGGCGGCGGACTACTACATCGATATCATGCGCCGGCCATATACGGCGCACTGGGCAATGCGGTACGGAGAGGACCTCAAGATGCCGACCGCCATTCACGGTCCCAAGGTTGTGCTGATCGATGAGACCGCGGGTTCGGGTGGCGACCTGTTCCCCTGGATGTTCCGCAAGTTCGGGCTCGGCACCCTCATCGGTAAGCGCACATGGGGTGGTCTCGTCGGCGTGCTTGGATTCCCGGTGCTGCTCGACGGGGGAGTCATCACGGCGCCAAATGTCGGGATCTGGGTCGAGGAAGATGGGTTCGTCGTCGAGAATGTTGGGGTCGCACCCGACATTGAGGTCGAACAGTGGCCGGTGGACATAATCGCGGGGCGCGACCCGCAACTTGAAACAGCGATCGAAGAAATCCTGCGACAACTCGAGGCCAACCCGCAGACCACGCCAGTGCGTCCGCCGTTTCCGATCAGAGTGAGGAGGCCGTGATGTCGGCATACAGAATGTCGTCGGGCAACTTGAGGTCGCAGGGTGATGGTACACCCGGATGCACACGGAGCAATGGCATGACCGCCACTCTGCGCCTACGATTCTCCGTCGTGTTTGCTGCTTTCGTCGCTGTCACGTCTTCACAACCGGCATCCTCGCAAGAGTCTCTTACTGAAGAAGGCCTAGAGCATGTGGCAGCGATCGGAGCGCATCACGTCTGCGCCGGCCTCTGGGTTGTGGGTCGCGGCGTCGAACGCGACGCGGCCACGGTGGTCGCTCGCGATATTGCTCCGTTTGTTTGGTTTCAATGGGATTCGTCCGTTGAGTATGATGTTGATTGGGACAGGCGGAGCGTCGTCGTGCGAGTGCCGGGTGCACCCGCTCGCTCAGCAGCGTACTACGGCGATCAAGGGTGTGTGATCCACGAACGGAATTCAGACAACATCCACTTCACGCCTGTCGACGTAACGTCAACACTGCCCGATCCGCGAACACAGGCGTGGCCGACGGGTGACGTTGAATCGCAGGGATTGTTGCCACGCGGTACGGACATAGATGCTTTGAACGCAACGCTCGATTGGGCGATGGAGGACGCGGGACAAAACACCCGCGCTCTCGTAATCGTGCATGGAGGGAAGATCGTCGCCGAGCGTTATGCAGAGGGATTCACAGCTCACACTCCGCAACTCAGTTGGTCACAGGGCAAGAGTATTACGGCGGCATTGATTGGTGTTCTGATCCATCATGGCGAGCTTTCACTTGATCAGGCGGCTCCCGTTCCTGAATGGCATCAAGATCCCGCCGACCCGCGGCGAGAGATCACCATAACTGACCTCCTCCACATGAGCAGCGGCCTCGACTTCAAGAATCTCGGCCTTGCCGATCCGGTGTCGTACACCAGCGTGAACGAACATTTCCTCATCTACTTCGACGCCCCTGACGTCTTCGAGCACGCCATCAACCAGCCGATGGACATCCTGCCCAACACCGAGTTTCGCTATCGGAACAGCGACCCCCTCACGCTCGGCAGGATAATCCGCCAGACAGTCGAGGGCCGCGGTGAGGAATATCTCACCTTTCCGCAGCGCGTGCTGTTCGACAAGATAGGCATCCGGGATGCCGTGCTCGAGACAGACACACACGGCAACTTCATCATGACCGGCTACGATTTCCTGAGCGCATATGACTGGACGCGATTCGGTCTGCTGCACCTATGGGAGGGTGAATGGTTGGGTGAGCGAATCCTACCCGAAGACTGGGTGGAGTTCATAAGCACTCCGACAGCCACCGATCCTAACGACGGATACGGCGGGCTCTTCTGGCTGAACCGCGGCGGTGCACTGCCGGATGTACCCGCAGACGCATACTGGCCGGCCGGCTTCATGGGGCAAAACACTGTGATCATTCCATCGCTCGACATGGTGGTAGTGCGGCTCGGCCCGAGCCCTGGTGGGTCTAACCGGTACCTGAACCGGGTGATAGGGGAGGTCATTGATGCGTTGGGATTGAGGCAGTGAACACCAACCCAGACCATGGAATTCTCTGACCTCCCAGCAATTCTCATCGGCGTCGCCTTCGTCGGTGAGAGAGGTTTGTGGCAAACTCTTCGACTACGAAGCACCTACCTACGAGATCGAGCGTCGGTTCACAGACGAATGCCGTGGGCAGCACATCGAGTGGAGCGGATCTCTCTTTGGTGTGACTGTCTACCTGTTTGACCGCGTGTTCGGTGATGAACGTGGTGTGAAGGCCACGTTCGAGATCTTCGAGAGCAAAGCCCGCCTCGGTAGCCGCAGTGTGCTGGCGGTAGTCCAATTTCCAATTGGCAAGCAAGGCGGGTTGGAACCGCTAGTTGGTAAGTCACTGATCTTCATGGGTGTGCTGTTCGCGTGTGACGCATCGATGCGAACTCTATTTGTTTCGGATGGATCTCTGTCTCGGGCCCACCAGTAGGGTTCGAGCGCCCTTCGCTTGATACCCGGTGTTCACCAGTCGATATTCACCGATACATCTCTCCCATGACCGGCAGCATATTCGACTCCTGGGAGGTGAATACTATCTCGAGGGGGAAGAATGAGCGATCAGAAATCCACGGTTTCCCGTCGTCACTTCCTAGGCGGCTCGATCTCAGCAGCAGTAGGAGGACTCGCAGCCGTGTCGTTCCCGCGAGCGGAGAACGCGCAGGAGGTTGTTTCGGCAAGGCCTCAGCACGACCTGAAGCCACCCCAAGACCTGGATGAGGCGTATTGGCGGAGAATCCGTACCCAATTCAACGTCCAAGACGGTCTGACTTTCATGAACAATGGGACGTTCGGACCACCACCTCGAGTTGTGATGGACGAGCACATAAAGATCCAGCGCGAACTCTCTGAGGATCCCCGCAACAACTACAGAAGTGATCAGTTGCACGATAACAAGACGGTGTTGGGTGAGTTTTTTGGGGCGGATCCAGAGGAACTCGCCTACATGCGCAGCACCACAGAGGGGATGAATAACTTCGCGAACGGGATCGACTTTAGAGAAGGCGATGAAGTCCTGATGAACACTCACGAGCATCCCGGTGGTTACGGTGCCTATAGGTCGCTCGAGCAGCATCGGGGCATCAAGATCAACGAGATCGAAATACCTATCGTTCCCGAAAGCGTGGACCAGGTAGTGGATCTGTATGAGAATGCCATCACGCCAAAGACCCGAGTCATTGTAGTGAGTCACATCACCTACATCACGGGTCTCGTGACACCGGTGAAGGAGCTGTCGGAGATGGCTCACCGACATGGGTTGTTGATTTCAGTGGATGGGGCGCACCCTCCAGGCATGATGGCACTCGACTTTCACGACATGGGATGCGATCACTACGCGGCGGCAGGACAGAAGTGGTTGCTGGCCGGCACGGGCACTGGCTTGGGGTACTTCAAGCTCGATACTCAGGATCAGATTCACCCGCTCATGGGCGCCGACGGACATGAAGAGGATGGCGAATGGGTCATGCATGAGGATGCGGGTCGCTACGAACATTGCGGCCAGAGGCACATATCCTCTGCCCTCGGCATGAAGACGGCGGTCGAGTTTCAAAATACGATAGGCAAGGCAAATATCGAGGTGCGCGTTCGTCAGCTGGCTATGCGATTGAAGCAGGGGCTGATCGAGATTCCTGGCGTGAGACTCCAGACGCCCACGGATCCCGATATGAGTGCCGGGTTGACTCATTTCTCTGTTGCAGAAGTGCCGATGGACAACGTTCGACAAGGAATCATGGACTTGGGTCGCATCCACATTCGCACCTCCAGCAGAGGTGATGTTACCGGCTGTCGTGCGTCGACCCATTTCTACAACATGCCGGAAGAAGTCGACGAACTGCTCCGCTGTGTGAGGCATATCGCAGAGCACTCGGCCGATTACATGTAATAGTGTGGCAGTCTTGCATGTCTTCAGTACCTTGCGCGTTTGTTCGCCGATTGTGAGGGTTTTTTATTGAAAAGGATCTGCGCTTGGTGTAAAAAAGAGCTTACCCCCGTGACAGCGGATGGTGTAACCGACGCACTGATCACTCACGGCATCTGTGATGATTGCGCCCAAGCCGTCACCCGTGCCCCGGGGCGCTCGGCCGGTCAATTTCTCGAGAGTCTGGGCGATCCGGTCTTCTTGGTTGGCGCAGGCTCTCGTGTTGTCTCCGCGAACAGCGCTGCCAGAGCCGTCGTTGGCAAGGAACTCACGGCTATCGAAGATCAGCTGGGTGGTGATGTGTTCGAATGCGCAAACGCAGGCCTCCCGGGCGGCTGTGGCAGGACCGTGCACTGCAAGGCTTGTACGATCAGGAACACAGTTGAAGAAACGCTCGCTTCCGGAATCGGTGCCGAACGCGTTACGGCCTTCCAGAGCGTTCTGACTCCCACCGGCGTGCAGCAGAGGCGTTATCTGATATCGACCGAGCGGGTGGGAGATTCCGTGATGCTGAGAATCGATGATGTCGCGTAGGCCCGAGAGGTCCACTCGCGGCTGTGACTGGACGTCAGAGTACCGACGTAGAAGCAAGTGAGAGCATCTCGGATACTCGAGACGACATCCCAGGAGAGATGATGGAACTCAAAGACAGAATAGCGTTGGTCACCGGTGGAAGTGAAGGCATTGGCAGGGCTATTGCCGAAGCTCTGAAAGCCGAAGGCGCGATTGTCACAATCACCGGCCGGCGCGAGGAAGTGTTGCAGTCCGCCGCCGAGCAGCTAGGAGTGGACGCTATCGCCGGAGATGTAGGGAACGAGGCTGACTCGGTTCGGACCGTGGAAGCGGTGATCGAGAAACGCGGCCGACTCGACATCCTCGTCAACAATGCAGGTTACGGTGTCTTCAAACCGCTCGTCGAGATGGAACTCAATGAGTTGGAGGGCGTGTACCGCACCAACGTTTTCGGTGCCTTTCTGATGGCTCGTGAGGCGGCTCGGCATTTCGTCAAACAGGGAAGCGGCGAGCTGATCAACATTTCGTCAACGTCGGGCCTCAAGGGCGGACAGCGAAGCACGGCATATAGTTCATCAAAGTTCGCATTGCGGGGCATGACCGAGTGTTGGCGCGACGAACTGCGACGGCACAATGTACGAGTCATGTTGGTTAACCCAAGCGAGGTGTTGACGGAGTTTGCGACGAAGGTCGGACGTGACCAAGCAAGATCTGAGAAGAAACTGCGGTCCGAGGAGATTGCTGATGCGATCATTGGTGCCTTGAAGGTCGATAACCGCGGTT
>JBDGYW010000077.1:0-24817 GCA_039588935.1 Gemmatimonadota bacterium
GATATCTCTGCGTACGTCATGTCGGCAGACGACGGCGCCTATGCCATTTGCGGCGTGCCGACCGGGTCGCGGGCGTTGCTGCACGCGAGTCGCGGCGATCGAGTGAGCAGATTCGTCGGGTTGTTCTTCCTGAGTGGGGGTGTGAGTACGGGTGGCAACTTCCACCAACTCGACACTCCCATCTGGCACCATGACCTTGATCTTCTGCCGCCCGAACAGCAGACGGCTGTGGTGATCGGTCAGGTCACGGATACTGCCACGGCGCCCGTGGCCGCGGCGGAAGTCCGCGTTACCGGCACAGACCACATCACCAGAACCGACGAGACAGGGCAGTTCTCATTTTACAGCCTCCCTCCCGGTCTCGTACGTCTCGCCGTTACACGGCTCGGATTTCGCCCGCTCGAACGCGACGTGGTGCTGCTCTCGGGCGACACACTCGATCTCTCCACCTCCAGTCTGGAGCACGTTCCAATACGTCTCGCCGAACTTACGGTCACGGCGGAAGCACCGTCCGCAAAACTCGAGGAGGTTGGCTTCTACGAACGACGTTTGACGGGTAGACCCGGCAACTTTCTGACCATGGAGGAATACCGGGCGCGGTATGGCGACCCGGTCTTGACTACTCAAGTTCTCAAGACCATGAGTGGCCTCACTCCTCGATCGGTTTTGGTGGGGGAGGGTCTGGGATATCAGACGGTGGGATTCACGCGCTGCGGAACGAATCCACCCGCACTGTACGTCGACGGTTGGTACGTTGGCACCGCCAGGGAAGCCGACATGAACTTTCTCGTTCCGACGGATTGGCTCGAAGCGGTCGAGACACACCGTGCACGCCCGATCGGCAACGTTGGCTACAATCCTTCGGAGGGCTGCGGTGCTATCTACTTCTGGACAAAGCCGCTCGAACGAGTGGTCGAGGAGGACATGCCCGTCGAGCCGGGGGCAAGGGTCCGTGTAACCGCACCTGCCGCTGGGATATCGAGGTACGTCGGAGAGTACGTTGCCGGTACGAGTGACACGGTGTACATGCGAGGCGAGGCTGATGCCGTCCCTCTCGCGATTCCCCTGGCTTCAGTGACGTTGCTCGAGCTACACACTGGAGAGAAACGCAGAAGACTGCTCGGCACCGGCGTTGGTTTATCGGTTGGCGTTATTGCAGGCCTGGCAACAGGCACCTTAGATGAGGACCGAGCCTTGAGCGCCATGGTCCTTGCGGTCCCCGGCTCCTTCGTCGGATTTCTGGTAGGTTCGGTCCTGAAGACCGATCGCTGGGAGGCGGCGGTGCAAACCGCCCCTCTAGTGAGTGGCATTTCACAGCGGGAGACGCGAGTTGGACTTGGAGTGTCGTTCCGTTTCTAGCCGGTGGTTTTCCCGCCTTGCTGCCTGCCTTGGTGTTGCCACGTTGGCCGCGTGTTTCGCTGTCGACCTCGGTGCACAGGTAGTCCGAGGCCAGATCGTGGATGTCACTTCCGGCATCCCAGTCGGAACCGGCTTCGTGGTGCTGCTGGATGAAGACAGCAGCGAGGTTGCCCGTGCACTGAATTCGAGTGATGGAAGATTCACTCTGCGTGCGCCGGCCGCTGGTATGTACCGACTTAGATCCGAGCGTATAGGTTACCGAGCCGGTGTCTCACCGCTGTTTGAGCTTGGGCCCGACAGTACCCTTCACTACACCCTTCGAGTAGCGGCCCTTCCCGTGCGCCTTGCAGCGGTCACCGTGGCCGGGGAGAACCAATGTCTTCTTCGCCCTGACACGACGGCGGCCACCGCTTTGGCATGGGAAGAAGCACGAAAGGCGTTGGAGGCCGCCGCATGGACCGCGTCTTGGGGGGGCTACTGGTTCAGTACCCAACTCTACGAGCGTGAACTCGATTTCGAACGTCGCCGAGTGGTCAGCGACGAGAGCAAACAGCATGCGGGATACTACAGGGCACCGTTTGCGAGTGTGGATGCGGAGACGCTGGCGCGCGAGGGATACGTGGTGCGAGGCGAAAGTGCGTGGGTAGTGTATGCACCTGACGCCAAAGTCCTGCTACACCCATCCTTCCTTGACAGCCACTGCTTTCGGCTGGTGCGTGGGGAGTCGGAAGGAGAGCAACGCATCGGCATTGGCTTCGAGCCGGTTCCCGGCACTGAGCTGGCCGATGTGGCTGGGACGCTGTGGTTGAGTGAAGAGAGTTCCGAGCTTCGCAGGCTCGACTTGCGGTATTCCCACCTTCCGGGCGAGATCGACGACGACCGGTTGGGCGGAAACGTGTTTTTCATGCCGACGCCAGCCGGAGCCTGGATCATTCGAGAATGGCAGCTCAGGATGCCGATTTTCAGCCTTCGCTGGATGCGCGGCGTGAATGAAATACGTTGGGAAACCTTCCTTGAAGGCTTTAGCGACACCGGAGGAGAAGTGCTCGCAGTACGGAGCCCCGGTGGCACCATCGTGTACGACGCGGTCCTCGCCACAGTAACTGGGACCGTCAGGGACACCGTGAGCGGGCGGCCGCTGGTTGGTGCCCGGGTCTTTCTTCTGGGGATAGGAGACAGTACGCAAACGGACGCGGAGGGCCGCTTCTGGATCTCGGTGGCGTATGAGGGCGATTACGAACTCAGCTACCGACACCCGCTGTTGGACGAACTGGACTACCAACCAGCAGCGATTCCGGTGGCACTCGGCAGAGGACGAACGGAGACCGTGACATTGGTAGCTCCGTCACTGCTGAGCCTGGCGGTCCCGGAGTTGCCCAGCCAGCCTCGGGTTAATCCTGCGGCTGACGTCGGATCGGCACCGCTGAGCAGTCGGGCAGTGCTTCAGCATGTCCGCCGCGACTTGGAGGAACTCTACCACGATCCCGGTCTGAGCGGTTTGGATTGGATAGCTCTTTCCCAATCCGCGGCGGACCGGATGGATCGAGCCCCGGTTATGAGCGCAGCCTTCGAGATCGTGGACCAGCTGTTGGGCCGGCTCGACGACTCGCACACTTTCATCATCCCTCCGACGTGGGTGAGACACCTCGAATACGGGTTTGACGTGAACTTCGTTGGTGACACTGCGTTCGTCACGGCGGTGTCTTCCGGAAGCAATGCGGAGCACGTGGGCCTGCGGGTGGGCGATCAGATGATCGCCCTTGGCGAAGACGTCTTGGATCAGCGCTCGTTTGGCCGGACGTGGTATCGTCACACGGTCGTGAACCCACGCGAGCACCTTACGGTTGTCGTCGGCAGGCCGAGTGGTCAAGTAGTAGAGCTACCGATTTCGCCCAATGTGGTTGAACGCCCACGGACTGTTAGGAGGCCTCGAGGGGAAGGCGATTGGATGCTTCCGTGGTTTCGAGAAAACGATCGAGTTTGGGATTACGCGGAGCTTGCCACCGGTGTGTCTGTCTGGCGGTTCGGACTATTCGATCCCGAGGACCGAGATGATGTTGCAGAGGTCTTTGAGCGAGCGACAAACCGGAGAGCGTTGATTCTCGATCTGCGGGAGAACCACGGGGGAGTGCTGACACAGCTGCAATACTTCCTCGGTTTTCTCTTCCCGGGGGAGATGGAGGTGGGGCGCCTGGTGGACCGCGACGGCGAGCGGACGCTGCTGACGGAACCGCAGCGACGTCATGTATTTAGCGGCGAGCTGGTCGTGCTCGTCAGTAGTGCGACCGGATCGACTGCTGAGATGCTGGCGAGTGTCGTGCAACGGCGGGGACGGGGCAGGGTCGTCGGGGATCGAACGGCAGGCGCCGGAATGGTGAGCAAGGTCCGGTGGCACCGAATGGCCGATGGAGAGGGACGCTGGGAATTCGGCGTATCCGTGTCGGTTGCGGAGTACCGGACTTCTGACGGTGGGCGACTTGAGGGGGCGGGGATCGTACCTGACGAATACCTACTGATCACGAGGAGCGAGCTGGAACTTGGTGAGGATCCGGTTTTGGCTCGAGCCCTGCGGGCTTTGGGTTTGGACGTGGATGCGGCGACGGCAGCCAACGTGTTCAATGCAAGCGGCTCCAGGGAAAGATGACCGTGTCTGCAGAGGACGCCGACAAGCTCCGCCGGAGCTGACCGGACAACAGGAAAGAGAGCGTTTGCTCACACAATGCAATGACATTATGATGCGGCGGACCAGAGCAACAATGAACTCTCGAATAGAACCACCGTGCACGACGAGTGAGCCACCTTCGGAGAACGAACATGATGAGATCGCTCTTTTCACGCCGTAAACATCCCCACGGCTTCCCTCGTCGTTCAGAGGTCACCTCCCATATCCTCGGCACCGCCGGCGCCGCAATAGTACGGCGCCTCTTTCCATTGATCGTCTTGCTCGGCTGCAGGCCGAGTCCCGAGGTGCGAACCTCGGCCTTGGCAGAGATACAACAACGGGGCAAGCTGGTCATGCTGTGCGTGCCGCACCTGGAGAGTGACTTCGTCCGTACCCGTGTCGAGGCCGGCCCGATGCGCGCGGCCGGAACCGCCGAGCACTTCGCCGGGCGGGACGTCGAGCTGATGGCTGCCTTCGCTCAGCACATCGGGGTCGATTTGGAGATCCGACCTGCCCGAGGCGAGGACGGCATTCCGTCCTACACAGCGTTGATCCCCGCCCTTGATGATGGGGAGGGAGACGTCATCGCCAGCTCGTTCAGCATCACACCGGCCCGGCGGGTGCAGGTGGATTTCTCGCAGCCCTACTTCCACAACGTGCCGGTGGTGATCGTCCGTCGGGAGAGCGCGATAACGAGCGTAGACGATGTGCGGGGCAAGGTCGCGAGCGCCGTTCGGGGATCGAGTCAGGAAGAGGCTCTGAACTCTATCGGTATCGGGAGTCTGGTCTATGTCGACTTCAATCTGGAGAACTACATGGCCGTCGACGAGGAGAGGGTCGACCTGACCCTGGTCGATGCCGGTTCCGCGGAGCGGTTGCTGGCGGAGTTTCCTGAACTGCGCCTCGGTCCGGAGGTCAGTCCTGGTGACAGCTACGGCTTCGCCGTCACCCAGGGCAGCGATCTGCTGCCAGAGCTCGACCGATGGTTGCGGCAGATCACCGAGAGCGGCTGGCTGCAGGAGGTGATCGAGCGCTGACCGCCGATGTGCGGCGTCAGTGCGGACATGGTTGCGTCTACGGACCTGCGCAACACGGCGCCCTTCGACGAACCACGGCAGCGCAGCGTCGATGCCTGCTGTACTCGTTGTTCTGCCGCCCGTCAGAAATTCAACCAGTAGTTCAGCTTCACGGCGAACACGTTGTCCGACCGCCCCTGACAGAGGTTCTGTACGGCGCTCGCAGGGTCGAACCGCGGATTTGATCCGTACGACGAACAGTTCCTGGTCCACACCAGGAAAAGTGTGGAGCCGGGTGTGTACTCCCAACGGAGCACCGCGTTGCCGCGCAGCGACGTGTAGCCGAAGTCGGGGTTACCGATCTGGAGCACCTCCCGCGGGCCGGCCCCGTCGGGATCGAGTTCGTACGAGGTGACGCTGCCGTCGGAATCCATAATCTGCGAAATGTCCGAGCCCGGCGTCGCTCCGTAGACGAGATAGTCGGCGGTACGCGGTGCCTCGAGTTCCTTGAAACCGCGGTAGTCGCCGGTGGCAATGTACGGCTGGGCGTACAACTCCAGCGAAAGCGTCGGCGACAATGTGAGGTTGAAACGCGTCGTGATTCCCGTCGACTGTTGATACACCTCGGCGAAAACGTAGCGCCGGCCAAACATCGCCAGCGAAAGGTCATCAGCGCTCGACGCAACGTATTGCTGCTGCGTCACGCCGGCTCCGTATTCCGGGACTAGTTGGATTGAGATCATCGAGCTCGGCCGCCAGTTGACATTTGCGAAGATCCAAGCTGACCACGAACCCAACTCATCGCCGGAGGCGTTTCCGCCCCCCCACAATGTCGTCCGCCGTCGGCGATCGGAACTCAGGCGTAGCCCCACGTCCCACCCGGCCGGAACAACGCCCATCGGACCGCCGCGCGTGAGGTTGTCGGACGAAGCGCGCGGGTTGCCTTGTACGTAGCCCATCACACCCCAGAAATTGAGGAATTGGACATTCCCACTCAACTGGGCGGACGTGCTCAGCCGATCGCCTCCGTGGTTCCACGACGCTCTGGCTGAGACACCGAGGTTTGCGGAGCGGAACACCTGGCCCGGCCTGGTCCAACGGCGCGAGGCATTGCCCGATACGCCGACGCGATCGGCGCGGGTCTGGTAACCCAGGTCGTTGATCTCGAAGCCGGGTGACGTGGCATTCGCGGAGATGTTGTAGGTGTATTTGCCCTGCAGCCTGGCGAAACCAACA
The DNA here is from genome assembly GCA_039588935.1 of Gemmatimonadota bacterium. Classification (GTDB taxonomy): domain Bacteria; phylum Gemmatimonadota; class Gemmatimonadetes; order Gemmatimonadales; family GWC2-71-9; genus JBDGYW01. Next base: position 6,274 of record JBDGYW010000077.1, read on the forward strand.
GCCCCGGTCCACCCCGTGAGGTTGCTGCGTGTCGGGTCGAGCGTTACGTGGTCGGCATCGGGGCGCTGGTAATACCGGGCGCTCGAGGTCTGGGCACGCCGGATTGCGGAGGAATCTCCACCGACGTACGAGTAGCCGAGCGAAGCCGTCAGGCGGAATCTGTTGCCGCTGAATCGGTGCGACAGGTCCACTCCGCCAGCGTAGGCCGCGGAACGCAGGAAGTCGAGTCGTGAGTCGTTCAGGTGCCGGTTCAATGCGGTGCCAGTGAACCCGAAGGTGCTCGCGCCGTCCCGCAAGTCGCGCTTGGCACGGAACACGGCGTTGTTGGTGAACGGCTCCACGATCTCGCTGGTCCGCTGCCCTGCCGAATCGGCAAGTGTGGCGTATTCTCGGGCCGTCACGGCCTCGAGCAGTCCGAACGACCAACCGCCCGTCGTGCGGCCGGTGAGCTTGGCCGCCCCGAGAATAGTGGCGTTGCTGGGCTGGTCGGCGAAGCCGAAGTCCGGGGCTGACACGTAGCGCTGTGGCGCGCGGCCTATGCGGCGGGAATAGAAGTACTGTTGGTTGCCGCCCCGGAAGATCTCGGATCCCTCGACGAAGAACGGCCTCTTCTCACTGAAGTAGGTCTCGTAGTCGGTGAGGTTCACCACGGCAGGGTCGGCCTCGACCTGGCCGAAGTCGGGGTTGACGGTTGCGTTGAGCGTCATGTTGGAGGTGAGCCCGTACTTGATATCGACTCCTGCCCGCCCAACCTCGTGGGAGCCGTCATTGAACGGGTTCCCGGGACTGCTCGACGCGAGCCGCTCCTCCACACCGGTGACGTAGGGCAGGACCTCGAGCCTGCGCGGCTGTGGCAAGTTCTCGAGGCCGAAAACGTGGCCGAAGAACGACGCGTATCCGTTGTCGGTTTGCGACGAATAGGCCCACAGGTCTGTCTCGGCCTTGCGGTGGATTTCTCTGTTGAAGTTGATGCCCCAAACCTGGTTCGGTGCGTTCGAGAACCTTAGTTGCGAGAGCGGAATGCTGAACTCCGCCGTCCAGCCGAGCGAATCCCGCCGAGTTGCGACATCCCAGACAGGGTCCCACGACTGGTCACCGTGGCCGTTGTCGTTCGAGTAGGCAGCGTCCGATTTCACACCTCGAGGGTTCACCTTGAAGAAGAAAGACGTACGGTGGTCGTGGTACGAGTCGATGGCAAACTCGAAGTGGTCATCCTGGTTGAACCCATCGCGGCGGCCAAGGTCGTCGACAATCAGGGATGGGTCGGAATCGTACATCCGCGCAGCCAGGTAAAGGGCTTCATCGTCGTAGGCTAGCCAGACTTCCGTCCGCTCAGTCGCCGCCTCACCGTCAATCGGGCCCAACTGCGTGAATTGCCCTGCCGGCTCGGCCATAGCCCAAACCGCGTCGTCCAGCCGTCCATCGAGTCGGGGCTGCCGGTCATGCGCCCGTACCGCAGTCACGATCGGCGGAACTCTACCGTTTGAGTGTCTAAGAACTCCCGTGTCAGCCACTACGGCGGCCGGGGAAACCGAAAAGCCCGCCGCCTGGTCCGGCGGTCGAGCTGCCTGCTGCGTTGCCTGTGGTATAAGGAAGGCTGCCAATACGACGACGGATGCCATTATAGATCTCCTTGATCATCCTGTTCGGCCCAAAAGCGAGCCGCAGTGCCGACATGCTGAAAATTCAGCATTATGCTGAATAATCAGCAGTACGTGGCAAGCCGTCAATTGGTTTCGAAAGATCGACCAGGCTTTTCCTCCCGGTCCAGGACTTCAGAGGAGCTAGCGAATGGCGGGTATCGGCCAGGGGCGCGGCTGAGGCTCGATACTCTCTCCCGCAAGCGCGCGCTCGATGGCGTCGCGGAGTTTCGAATCGAGGAATTCCAGGCCAAGGGCCTCTCTGAGTGGTCGTTGCGCTCCCGCTCCGCCGATCTGCGCAAGTGACCGCAGCGCCTCATAGCTCGCCTTGGAGTATCTATCCTGGGCCACGCCAGTAAGAGCCGGCACAGCCGATGGATCGCCGATCTGGCCGAGCGCCCACGCAGAAACCTCGCTCACTGCGTCGTTTGTGTCTGCGAGCGCCTCGAGTAGAGACGCCGGTGCGCTGTTCGGCCGGATGGTCCCGATCGCCCACGAGGCACGATTGCGGACAGCGGCGCTGGCGTCGCCGAGCACGGCTTCGAGAGTGGGCAAGGCAGCCGGGTCCGCGATTTGGCCCAGGGCCCAGGCCGCCATGCCGCGCACCTCCACCTCCTCATCCTGCAGGGCTGCGGCGCTAAGCGCAGCCGTTGCGTCCAGGCTAGCGATCTGGCCGAGCGCCCACGCCGCGGTCAAACGCACGGTTGAGTCCGGGTCGTTGCGTACACTTTCGCCGAGCAGATCCACGGCGCCGCGTTCGCGGAGCGTGCCGAGTGCGTTGGCCGCGTCCGCGCGTTCGTCGGCATCGGCCGCTTCAAGCCCCTCGAGCAGCGCGCCCAGCAACCCAGGACTCCCGGAGCCGCTGTCAGGCTGCGTTTCAGATGGATGCGAATGCTCCGCAGCGACAGAGGGCATTGCCGGGGCGGGTGTTATCGCAGCGATCGGCAGCAGCAGGACAAACGCGAGAGCCGCGATGCCGGTGGAGTGACGGAGCGAAGGTGGTTCCCTGCGTACATCCTGATCGAGGATCGCCAGCATTCGGCCCTCGAACTCGCGCCGTTGGGCCATGGGAATCGCCACCGCGGGGGCCTGAGCATGCCGCGCCCCGCCAACGATCTGGAGCAGATGATCGGCGTATTCAGACGGACGCGTGCCTACACCCAGCACGAAGTCGTCGCACGCGCGTTCGCTTTCGGCTCGGAGCTGTCGCGCAGCGATCCACACCAGTGGGTTGAACCAGTGCAGCGCGCACGCCAGTCGGCCAACCAGGTTGGCCGGCAGGTCCAGTCGCCTGATGTGAGCGAGTTCGTGGCACAGGACCGCCCGACGACGCCGGTCGGTCCAGTCGCTCGCTTCGGACGGCACGACTATCGCCGGTTTGAAAACACCGCACACCACCGGCATCGGAACTCGGTCGTTCGTGAGGAGCCGCGGCAGCCGGGATACCGAGAGCCTGTCCGCGGCCTCGATGAGCGCGCGAGTCCAGTCCGACGAGTCGAGCGGTGTTGCCCCGTGCAGCACGCGGCGCACCACGACAGCCCCGAACCCAAGGCGAGTGAGGAACAAAAGGACTCCCGCTCCCCAGATCACGAACAACCACTCTGTTGGCGTGCCGCCCGGGAACCTCAATCGCGTACGCTCGCGGGTACCGGTGACTCCGGGCAGCTCGCCCACTCCGGGCTCCTGTTCAGCCGCCTCCGGTGAAGTGGTCGCTGCCTCCACGCGGTTTGCAGAGAGAGCGTCCACCGGCATCCTCACCGATTCCACGGGCAGTTGCCACGGCAGCACAAGCGACGCCACCGGCAGCAACAGGACAGCCAGGATTCCACCGCTCCACACGAGGTGACGGAGCCCGGCGGAGGCGCGGCGCAACATTGTGGCCACAAGGACAACGACCAGCAGCACCGCAGCCCCTTTGACCGCGACGCCCACGATCCATACGGTACCGCTCCCCCAGGGGATCAGTGCAGAGTCGAACACCGTTACCGCCCTTCTTCCCCGGCACGTTTTACGGCGCGGGCGAGCCGTTCGATCTGCGATTCCGACATGTCGAGATCCGATCGGCGCAGCAGCGCCACAAGAGCCTGCTCGCTCGAGCCTTCGAAGAAGGTGTCCACCAGCTGATCGAGAGCGGCGCGGCGCGCCTTCTCACGTTTCACCGCCGGCGCATACACGTAGCGGGGCCCGTCCTCCCTATGGGCTATGTGCCCCTTGTTCTCCAGAATGCGAAGTGCGGACCGGACGGCGGAGTAGGTCGGCGGGTCGGCAAGCTCCTCCATCACCTCCGCCACGGTGGCCTCACCGAGGCGGTAGAGAACATCCATCACTTCGCGTTCGCGGCGGCTCAACGGGGGTTTTGGCGCTTTCGTCACTGCTGCCTCATGGGTGCGGAATTTTCAGCATAGTAAGGTGGCACCGGAAGGGTGTCAAGGCTCGCAGCCCGAAGCTGACAACGCCGTCAAGAGCAAAGCCATCACTTCACGCTACCTAGATACGTGGGATAGGCGAAATAGACGCTATTCAGAGTCGAGATCTGTATCGTCGCCCTTGCGGCGACATCGTGCAGCAAGATTTTTCCGTCTTCGGCATAGAGCAGGAATTGGTTGTCAGGTGAAATACTGACGTACCAGCTGAATTTCGATTCATCCTTCGGAACGAATGCGAATTCACTTGTGATTGCCGGAATGGAAGCATCGAAGTCGGCATACACGATCTCGGCTGGCCTGTAATGGTCGGTATCTCCCGGCTCCGACTTCATGTAGGCGATTCTGGTCTCGTCGTTCGAAATGGTCCCCTTGTGCAGATAGTGGTAAGAATCCGGATAGCTGATCAGGTCGTAAGATGGTACGCCATCCGGGTTCGGCGTCATCAGATAGTACTGGCCCGCTCTCAACACGAACACGCGGCCATCCTGCAGGTTGCTGTTGCTCCACTCAAAACCGGTTGCAGAGATCTGCTGCTCGTCTCCGGGCAAAGCGTCTGAAGCGGTCCGGTAGACGTAGGTTCCCTGTTGCCCTTCTGATTGATGGATCATACGCGACCATGTGATTCTGTTGGATGCGTCTCGCGTCCAATACGGTTCCGTGTTCATGAAGTCGCGGCCCGTCAATTCTCGAAGATCGCTGCCGTCGGCGTTCATCACGCAGATCGCGGTGTTCCAGAGAAAGAAGTCGTCGCCTTCGCTGTACGCTCTGAAAAAAGCGATCTTGCTGCCGTCGGGGCTGATCACCGGTTTGTAGTCGTTGTACGGCGAGTCGGTTAGGTAGGTTATTTCCGATGTCTGCCCGTCGCTCGTGGTCCTTGCGATATGCAGGGTACCACCGGGCGGCCTTGCAGACGATACCCACGTCGCCGTTCCCTCGAATTGATAATCGCTGCTATCGTTGCGCTCGTCACTTTCGTCCGTGTTTGGGTCTACGCTCTGAGCAACCGGCCCGCAGCCAAAGCTCATTGCGATCAACAACAGGCTCGAAAGGAACGAATATCTCTGGCTAATCATCAATTCACTCTTACTCAGTCTCCAGTGTCCAATTATTCACGAGTTCGTCGGCAATGTCTACCAACCCAAGGGCTCCACGGTTGAATTCTTTGGATGAAGGCCAATGGAGGCTGTTGCACGACCGGTCCTTTCGGGATTGGTTTGAGGTCACGGCCGCAATTTGCAGACAACACCGGACGGAGGTAATCGCCATGAGGACGCGTCCATTACTTTTCACCGCGCTCGTCTTCCTATTCGTTTGCGCAGGTGCAGGCTTGGCGTTGGCGCTCTACTTACCTCCGATGGGAGAGCAGACCAAGCTGGCCGGTGTCTTCGAGACTATCGAGCGGTTCAACAGCTACGGCCACGTCTACGACGCGAACAACATCGAGGCCATGCGCCCCCGTGTCATGGGCACCCACGGGGTCGTATCAACAGGCCACTACCTCGCGACTATGGCCGGGATCGAAACGCTCAAGGCCGGTGGCAACGCCTTCGATGCAGGGGTCACGGCGGCAATGGTCCTGAAGGTCACCAAGATGGGGTACGCGGGCTGGACGGGCGTGGCGCCTCTGATCCTTTACAGCGCGGAAGAGGACCGAGTCATTACGCGGGTCGGGGCGGGGACGAGTCCGGCAGCCGCGACTTTGGACCATTTCCTGGAGCACGGAAAAACTCCGATCAACACTGCGTTGCTGCCTGCCGACATAGACGTGTGGCTGGCAGCGCTGGAACGGTACGGCACCAAAAGCTTCGCTGAAGCCGCGCAACCGGCGCTCGACGCCGCGGAGAACGGTTATCACCTCTACAAGATGCAAAAGTGGTTGCTGGAGGATCAGACTGAGACGGTGCTTCGGTTCCCGTACAACCGGGAGTTCTGGTTCCAACACGGGGTCGGCGAGCAGAGGATAGGTGACCTCATGGTAAACAGGGACCTCGGCAAGCTAATTCGATATATGATGGAGGCCGAAGCGGAGGCCCTGGCGTCTGGTGTGGGGCGGTCCGATGGAATCAGGGCCGCACGAGACGCCTTCTATGCCGGCGACCCCGCCCGAGCCGTAGACGAATTTTTTCGGGAGCACGGAGGGCTGATCACGTACGACGACCTGGCCAATTACCAAGGCAAGTGGATGGAGCCTCTCCGTTCGTCAGCTTGGGGATATGATGTCTACACCGGGGACGGATGGTCGCAGGGACCCCGGATGATTTTGATTCTGAACATGCTCGAGGGAGTAGATCTGAGGTCCTTGGGATTCAACACGGCCGAGTACATCCACCTGCTCTCTCAGGTCATCGACCTGGCGTTTTCGGACAGTCACAGATACGTGGCTGACCCCGACGTGGTGGACACGCCCGAGTCGTTGTATTCAGTCGAATACGCAAGAATCCGAGTCGAGTTGATCGACGAGGACAAAGCGTTCCAAGACATGCCCCCTTGGGGCGATCCGGCGAACATGTCGGCCGTGGCCGAGGAATCCCCTCGTTCGTTCACGGCAGGCGCAGCCACCCAGGGCGCTTCTGCGCGTGGCTCGTTCGACACATCGTCACTCAACGTGTTGGACGGGGACGGCAACCTCTTCTCGATGACGGAGAGCGATGGCCATTTGAGTACGCCGATGATACCGGGGTGGGGCTTCGGCCTCGGAGCGCGCATGGAACAGTTCAATTTGGACCCGATGTTGGCGAACGTGATGGCTCCAAACAAACGGCCTCGGAACACCAACAGCCCGCTGTTGATCTTGAAGGACGGACGGCCCTTCATGGGCCTGTCGACCCCGGGGGGTGATCAGCAAATGCAGGCGCTTCTCCAGGTCTTCCTCAACGTCGTCGTATGGGGAATGTCACCGGAACAGGCCGTCGACCAGCCGAGGTTCGGCAGCTACAACTTCCCGGGGACCGGTACGGAGGTGAACCTAACCCCGGCCCTGCTCAAGCTCGAGGACCGTATCCCATCTGAGACGGTCCGCGCCTTGGTCCAACTGGGTCACGATGTACAGCAATGGGGGCTATGGAACTGGCACGCTTGCGCGCCGACTGTGACGTACAGGGATCCTGACACCGGCATCTTGGTCGCTGCGGGCGACGTGCGGAGGGAGACCTCATCGCTGGGGTATTAGTGAGAAGCCAGCGGTGACGGTGCGAGCGTACCGTAGAGACGCCGTACTGGGCTTCGGTTGGTAACAATCCGGCGGAGAACCGTGATATTTTCAAACGGCATTGGCATGTCAGACAGAGCAACTCGGAACCGTTCCACTTGAAGGGCCGGTCGGTCCCCGTGTTTGTTGGATTTCCGAGCCGAGGTGCGCAATGAAAGCGATCTGCCGACGAGAGTTTTTGCGGTTGTCTGCCGTTGCGGCCGGTGGTGTTGCGTGTGGAGCGTGTCTTGATGAATCCACCGACGCCATCGTCGACCCGGTCGTAGACCCCCCCATCGTACCCGTTGTGGATCCCACTGCTAGTGTTGCCGCGGTTCGTGGTACGAACCTGGGAAACATGACGCGCGACGCATTGGACGCCATCGGGGGCATCCAGACGGTGGTCGGGGCAGGGGAAACCGTGTTCATCAAACCGAACATGGTGACTCTCCCCTGGGGTGGAAGCAGCAACCGGTTCACCAACGGTGAGTGTACCAAACCCGAGATCATCGTTGCCGTCGCGGAGGAATGCCTGCAAACCGGCGCCTCACAGGTGGTGATCGGAGACGGGTCCCAGATGCCTACCTTCGACTGGGAGAATGCCGTCACACTCGATGGCTCGACGAATCTCGTGCGGGAAGTCGCCCGTCTGAATTCGTCGTATACTGGAACGGTGAGCATAGCCTCGCTCGAGGTCGATTCACCCGGTTGGGCAGAGATCCCAACGAGTACCAACCTGGGTACNNCAACCTGGGTACTATCTGCACGTCGAATCTCGTGACGGACGCCGATCGTGTGATCTCGATTCCGGTTGCAAAGACGCATTCGTGGGCGCATCTCACTCTCGCGCTCAAGAACTTCATTGGGGTCACTTCACTGGACCGCTATGCCGTGGACGTGGGTGGTGGAGCGTACGATCGTGGTGCCGGCCTCGATCATAGCAGCCCGGCGTCAATCGCGCAGATCTACCTCGATGTCGTGGCAGGCGTACAGCCGGATCTGGCGGTAATCGATTTTTCAATCGGCATCGAGGCCAGCGGCCCCACGCTCAGGAATGGATTGGGTCGGACAGTCGACATGCGAAACCGACTTGGCTCATGGCTCGTGCTCGCCAGCACCGACATAATGGCCGCCGACGCTACGGCGGCGCGCATAATGAGCCACAGCGTAAGCCAGGTTACACAGCTCGGCATGGGTTTCGATATGGGGCTCGGCGAAATCCGTCAGGACCGCATCCAGATGATCGGCGAAAGCCTGGAAAGTCTCCGGGTCGAGTGGGAGCCGGCGAACCTCGAGAATCAGCTGGCGTCCGAGGCTGTCAGAACCGGCACAGGTCCGGGCCCACTATGTCTGGCCCGCCACCGCGCACGCGGTCGTCGTCATCACTTTGGCTAGCGGGCACTGTCAGTGTAATGCAACCCGACGTGAGTTGGGGCAGTGCCGAAGCCCGCCAGCCACGCGATTTGCTCGGTAAGGAGGTAGGTGCGCCGGCTGAGTGTTCCTCCGAGAGAAACGGTGAGGTCCCGAGGTAGCGGAACTCACGGGTGCGCGAGATTGGTTGGAGCATCGCCATAGTGAAAACGGCGCTGAGGTAGTTCCCGTGCTGCCGCCTACGTCAGGGGATCGGCTCGTTTCCCGACACGAAGGCCTCCAGGAAAAGGCGCGCCACATCGGAACGCAACACGTTGTTGTCGATTCCCAGACCGTACGGTGCGCTCAACTGGGGAGTGTTTGCGAGGACCACAAAGGTAAGCCCTCTTTCCGGCACTCGAACGATCAGTGACGAGTTGGTGGTCCAGTACCCGTAGTGCCACTGAAGTCTCTCACCCTGGTAGTCCTGAATGAACCATCCCAAGCCATAAGGCAGGACCGCCCCGGAGTTGGATGTGGCAGGTGTGAACACCTCTGCCCATGTGTTTGCCTCCAGAAAGCGACCTTCGTCGATAGCCAGAGAGAACGCGGCGACGTCTTCGGCCGACGCGACGAGGCCGCCGGAGACGCCGAAGTAGTCTGGGTGGAGGAGTGGGACAGGCTGGCCGCCGCGCAGCTCATACCCAGCGGCCATCTTCTCCATGAATTGGACCCGGTTCAAGCCCGTGAGGGCAAACGCCGCGGGTTGCTCCGGATTGGGGGCCGTGTTTGAGAGCGAAAGCGGTTGCAGGATCTGCTCGACCAGCAATTCTCCAAATGACCGCCCGGACGCCGATTGAATGACCTGTCCGAGGTAGTCAAAACGGTTCCCGCTGTAGTGGTATTGGGAGCCGGGAATGCCTTCCGAAGTGTGTGTAAGAAGGTGGCGGACCTCGATGACACCGGTGCTTGACAGTTCTACACCATAGTCACTCAACGGAGCGTCAAGATTCACCAGTCCGGCTTCGAACAACTGCATCAGGATGACGGACGCAAAAGGCTTTGTCAGAGATGCCAAATGGAAGGGAGTGGAGGCGGTTGCAGCGCGCCCCGCCTCGGCATCGGCCATGCCAAACCCTCGTGCCCACCTCACCAATCCGTCCTCTGCGATGGCCGCCGCTAACCCGGGAATGCGGAGCTGGACTCTGAGCGAGTCGAGCCGGGCCGGAAAACCAACCAGATCACGTTCGTACGTTACTTCGATTTGCTCCGGCCCTGTCGCATCACCGCCGTCACAAGCGGACGACACGCAGAATGCACAGACGGCAAGGATTGTGATCGACTTCTTCCCGTTCATAACCGGTTTCCCCCAAATGAATACCGACTCTCCGTTGCACCACCGGTATTAGAACGGTCGCTAGGGGGTGTTTCTGACCACGCTTCTCATTCCTTCTCGAACTCCACCGGGACGTTGTTTTGTCAACTTGAGCCGTTCTTCCCTTGCTGTGTGGGGGATCACTCCATCCGCAATGCCTGCGCCGAAGGTCTACTATCGCCGCTCCAAGATTTGTTCGTGAACATCACTCATTTCGAAACGCTTCCACAGGATCCACCCTGGAGGCTCTCCACGCCGGAACGGTTACGGCAGATATGCTGGTAACAGCCAAGATCAGGCAAACGACGCCCGTCACTGGGATGTTCCAGGGGACCCTCTCCAGGCCGCCGCCTCCCATAACGGCGCTGGCTCCGCCCGCAAGAAGAATGCCCAGTGTGAGCCCGATGAAGATTTGCCCCGCCCCCTGGCGAACGATCAGCCGAAGCACATCCCCTGCCTTCGCGCCAAGCGCGATGCGAACCCCCAGCTCCCGCGTCCGCTGGCTTGCGAGGAACGATGTAACACCATAAAGACCGGCCGATGCCAGCAGAAAAGCGGCCAGCGCCAGAGCCCAGAGCAGACTCCCCACGAGAATGGTATCCAAGAGGCTGTTGTTGATGGCGTCCCGAAGTGTCCGGACGAAGTAGATGGGCGTGTCGCCCTGCAGGGCCGTTACCTCTTCCCGAATAATGGGAGCTAAGGTAAGTGGAGTGCCACGCGTTCTAACCGCGACGTTCATGAAGCGAGCATCCGTCTGAGCGATGGGCAGGTATACACCTTCGGGATTCCCCTTCGGACTCATGGCTCCATCCATGTCCAGGTTCCGAGCGACGCCCACCACTGTGCGCCACGCACCGTTGGGCTCGGGCCACCCTACTCGGATCTGTTGTCCCACAGGGTTTTCACCAGAAGAGAATCGCTCTACGAAAGCCTGATTCACCAGTGCCACTGGTAAGCCGACGTCATCGTCGTTCGCGGTAAAAGGCCGGCCTTGGGCGACCGGAACCTGGAAGGCATCGAAGAAGCCAGGTGATACGTAAGCAATGCGAGCCGGCGGAAAGTCAGTTGTATCGGGGTAGTCGTGCCCTTGAATCGCCACTCTCCAAATCCACCCTTCCGTCCCCGGCAGCGACGTGCCAAGCGCAGCCGAGATCACACCGGGTCGACCCTCGAGGTTGCGAATCAAATCCCGATAGAATTCCAATCGGGCCTCCCGGTCTGGGAAGGCCCCCTCGAAGAGCCCGATCCGGGCTGAAAGGACTTCTGTCGTGGGGTATCCGTACTCGGCCCGTCGTACCTCGGTTACGTGAAGGGCAAGGTGACCCGCCATGACCAAAAGCATGGCAGTGACAGCGATCTGACCGAGAACGAGCAAGCGGCTGATTCGGCCAATTCGCAAAGAGGAGTTCCCCCAGGAGGCATCTGTCAACGTCGCATGGACATCGGTTCTGGAAGCCTTCAACGCTGGGATGAGGCCCGAGACCAGCGCGCTGATTCCTACGGCCACAAGAACGAAGAGCAGGATTGGTGCATCCACCGTCAGCTCCATCCAGAATGGCAGAGGATACGTGGCGGTAGCTGTTATCCATCTGTCCAGTAACGACAGGCCGGCCGCGGCGAGCATGGAGCCGACCAGAGCCCCCGTTGCGGCCAGAAGGAATGCCTGCTGAAGAAGGCCGGCAACGACGCGTCTACGACTCGCTCCCATGGCTACCCGGACCGCCATGTCTCTCGTCTGAGAGACGGCTCGCGCCAGCAGCAGGTTGGCGACGTTGAAACAGGCAATGAGCAGAACTGCCAGGCCGAACCCAACAAAGAAAGTCGCCGCTACTCCCGCGTCGTCTCCGTGATAAGATTCGATGTAGGGTTCTACGAAGGCCACCAGCTTTTCGTTCGTTTCCGGGTATGCGGCTGCCAGGCGGGAACTGATCCCGTTGAACTCGGCCCTCGCCTCATCCAGAGCCACACCATTCCGCAGGCGTCCGTACACTTCGAGCCCGGGTCCGTCGCCCCGTTCCGTGACCAGCGGATCGACTATCAGGGGAATCCACACATCTTCCCAGTAAGGGAAGGCAAACCCCTCCGGCATTACACCAATGATGGTCGTGGTCTCCCCGTTTACCCTGACCACTCGCCCCACGATCTCCGGGTCCCCTCCGTAGCGGACTTGCCACACGGAAAAAGCAATGACGGCCACAGCCGGTCCGCCGACGCGGTCCTCACCGGGGAGGAAGCCTCGGCCCAGCACAGGCTCAACGCCCAACACGTTGAATGCGTTGGCGGTCACGAAAGCGCCGAAGAATCGTTCGGGGCGCTCGTTGCCACTGAGGTTCACTGTCCCCGTGTAGAAGGCTGCCAAGCCATCGAACGTCGTCTGCTGGGCAGACCAGTCGAGGAAGTCATGGTACCCAACCGAGAGCTCCCGGCGTCCACGGCTTGGATCCTCCTGCTCGAGGTGCATGATCCGGCTTCCCTCGGGAACCGGCAGGGGTCGGTACACCGCGGCGTAGATGAAGGAAAAGATGGTCGTTGCCAGACCAATCCCCAGGCCCAAAACCAGCACTGCACCCACTGTAACACCGGGTTTCCTTCTCAAGCTTCGGCTGGCGAGCCTGAAGTCACGGATGATGTTCGGTACCAGGTCCCAACCACTCCCACGCCACATACCGCGCCGAGCCACATGCGTTGAGAATACCGGCGCTCCGCCTCCAGAATGCCCCTTGTCTCTCACACGGAGGCGGAGGGCATAGGCGAATCGCAGCCATGCTCCACCCATTACAACCGACGCGTATTCCCGAAAGAGGAAGAACCCTCGACGTGCGCGGCCCTGGCCGACGTGCTCACGCCGAACCGAGAATGTCTCGGCCATCGCGGGCCCGTATTCGCGCCGGAACGACGACGGATAGCAGTTCATCAAGGCACGGAACATCCGCTCCGTGCGCACTCGCTCACCGTGCTGCCTGGTCATGCCGCCGCTCCTCTCACGAACGTTTCGGTGCGAGGGCCCGCTCCCGAGCCAGGGCGACCATGCCCTCCAGTCGCTCTACTTCCATGGCCGTGACGCTTCGTCCCAGAGGAGTGAGCTGGAAGTACCGGCGACGGGTGTCATCGCTACTCTCGTCGGGTGGTGGATCGGACGGTTCGATGAGACCGTCCTCCCTGAGTTGCCGGAGGGCCTGGTAGAGACGCCCTGTGGTTGGGTTCAACCGCCCGGCGGTTCTCTCCTCGATATCCTTCCCGATCGCGTAGCCGTGGGCTCTACCGTTGCCCAAAGCCAGGAATATCTGAAACGGCAGGTCGCCAAGAGGTACAAAGGTGTCTGGGACAGTTCGAGATCCGGACATGACTGAGGCCTTTCTTTCCAGCCGTGGATACACTTCTCACGAATTGTCGTTGTTTCTCACTATAGTTAATATGAATATAGTACAAATACGGATAGCGACGCTGGTTGGTTTCACAATGCACAGAGGTTCGCAAAAGGCGGCAAAATCAAGGGCGCTTGCGCAGCAGATGCCATCCCAGCCTGGAGAGGTACTGGACGACACCCTGTAACCGCTGCGCTTGTCCAGGTGACTTGAACCCTCGCATCTGCCGCTCTCGTTTTCGTGGGCTGGTGTGAAATCTCGGCCCGATTGCTCGCATACCGTCGCGTGTCGTGGTCCACTGCTCGCCAAAGGTAGTGAAGCTCGCCCCCGATCCTCACGAAGGCTTCGTCCGGGTGCCAATGATCTCAGAAGGGAAGTTGATAACACCTTCTGGATAACCCGCCGGTCAGTTCATCGATGGATCGTACGGCATACGCGATAGCAGCTGGTACTCCGGTCCCTTCCGGTCCAGCACCCTGCTCCAGAGCGAGTCTGGTGCGTCGGTGAAAACGTCATCCACCAGCGCCGGCTCGACGATCCAACTGTCTACGGCCATTTCCGCCTCGAGCTGGCCTGGACCCCATCCCGAGTAACCTGTGAACACCCGCGCCCTGATAATGCTCGGCTGGATGTCCGCTGCTATGTCTCCCACGAGAAAGCCCAGGGACCCAAACACCAAAATGTCGGCCAATTCGGGGTCCGCGAGTTCGGCTAGGAGCACGGGTCCGTCGGGCAAAACCGGACCGCCCTGAAAGAGCGACTCGCCTGGCGGCACCAACTCGCTCAAGGTCGGGAGGGCGTGCTCGACTGTGACGTCCAGTGTGCGGTTCAAGACTACGCCCAACGCCCCGGCGGAGTTGTGCTCTCCGATAAGGACCACTGTGTGGCGAAAGTTTGGATCATACAGGCCGCCGCTCGAGATCAGCAGCTGGCCCCGCAGACTCTCCATTTCATTACCTCTTCTTCTTTGCACCCAAAGGCCTGCAGACCGGCATTCTCAATGTACTCCAGCCCGCTCCCAGCGCGTTAAAACGTCGTTGATCAATTCGGCCACACGCGTATTTACCCTTTCGAAGAAAAGATCCGCCTGCCCCTGGTCAAATGTGGGATATCCCTCACCCTCCACGTAGAGACTGATCGTGTAGGGAACCGGCGATGCCGACCACGACGGGTCGGTGTGCATGGTCATGTCTTCCGAATAACGTTCGCTGTGAATGTGCTCCGGATATGATGCCTGAATGTAGGCCGTTTCGTTGCTGGCTGCATGTCCGCCGATGTCTTCGAAGATTTCCTGCGCGATATCCGACGTTAGGCTCCACCAGTTCACCAACAACATACGAACCTGTTTTGTGTTCGAAATCTCATTCACCAGAGATTGGAGTGTCGCCGTATTGCCTCCGTGGCCATTCAACAGGATGATGTTCTGGAACTGGTTGTCCGCAAGACTGTTGAGCAGGTCGGACACGAACCCTCTGTACGTTTCCGATGAAATCGAAACGGCGCCAGGGTAAGCTTTCATAGCGGGCGTGATACCGTAATTGAGGGTCGGTGCGATGAGTGCGTTTGTTCGTTCGGCAATGTCTTTGGCCATTGATTCCGGTGCCAAATTGTCTGTGCCGTTGGGAATGACACCATGTGGCTCCAACGAGCCGAGCGGTACGAGTACCGTATTTATCGCTTCGGGAACCAGCTCACCGAACTCCTGCCAACAGAGATAGTTCATTTCCCGTGTGGTGGGTGTTCCCGTCTCCTGTGCAACAGCAGACCCGCCGTGGAGAAATCCAGCGAACACAAATGCGATTGCGAACCTCTCGAGCGTTCTTTTCATCAGCCTACGCCTCCTTTTTTGTCGCGGGCTCTGCCATTATTGAAACGGGAAATTTCCAGGATACCATCCTGGCAATGCACCGAAACAAGAAGTGGCGGATCCAATTCGAATGACAAAAGAAACGTTGCCTTCGAGCGAGGTTCAATACACAACGATCTTCGTGTTGACGCTGGTCCATTTTTCCGGCGATGTCTATTCTTCCTTTTTTACGCCGCTGTTGCCCGCGTTTGTCGACAAACTCAGCCTTTCCCTCACGCAGGTTGGCTTCATCACCGGGTCGGTCAGATTCCTATCGTTCATTGTACAGCCGGTATCCGGATATTTGGCCGATCGGCATGAAACCCGACGGTATGTTCTAACCGGCCTATTCTGTGCGTTCTTCTTCATCCCGCTTTCGGGGATTGCTCCCAATTTCTGGGTGTTGCTTGCGGTGCTCTGCCTTGGCTCGGTTGGCTCGTCTGTTTTCCACCCGTCCACTACAGGTATGGTGCCTTTGTATGCCGGTAACCGGGCGGGGTTCTGTCTGTCGATCTATAACACCGGAGGCACACTAGCCTTTGCACTGGGACCGGTTTTCATAACCTGGTATGTGGTCCGGTTCGGGCTCGAGGCGATGCCGTTTACTGTGGTCCTGGGAGCATTCGCTTTTCTATTCTGTTTGAAATACTTGCCCACGCCCATCAGCGAGAATTTGTCACACCTTGGTTTCGTCGGTTCCATCCGGGAGTCGTTAGGCAAGGTTTACAAGCCCATCATTTTGATTTGGCTGGTGATGGTCCTCAGGTCAGTAACCGGTCAGACCTTCCTCACCTTCATGCCAATCTTTCTAGCCGGCAGAGGTCATAGCCTCGTATCGGTGGGGTTGATTGTCTCATCGTTCGTTGTGGCGGGAGTCGTTAGCGGCCTTCTGGCGGGTTATCTGGCCGACAGGACAGAATTCAAAACGATATTTTTCATCTCCCATTTATGTATGGCTCCGGCCCTGCTGCTATTCCTGTACTTGCCTGGAGGTTTTGTGTATTTCGGGTCCTTTCTCGCGGGTTTCGCCGTCCTGGCATCCTTGCCCTTGGGTGTGGCGATGGCCCAGAAACTGGCGCCCCAATCGCGATCCATGGTTTCCAGTCTGATGATGGGGTTCGCCTATGGACTTGGCGGTGCCTTTTCGCCACTCATTGGAAGACTTGGAGACGTGTTCGGCCTCGAGAATGTCCTTTTCTGTTCAGCATTCGTGCCGATGTTGACGCTGGCGCTCATTGCCGGATTCCCGACGAACCTGACGGCCCGTTAGAGGATGAGAATGATCACTGAAAAACTCCGCCCATTCGGTACCACAATCTTCGCTGAGATGACGGCTTTGGCCGAAGAACACGGTGCCATCAACTTGGCGCAGGGCTTTCCGGACTTCGAGGGTCCTTCCGAGATCGTAGAAGCCGCGGTCCGAGCTCTCCGCTCAGGGGAAAACCAGTACGCCCGCTCGAGAGGGCACCCGGAACTCGTACGGGCCATCGCCGACACCCAGAAGGACCTTTACGGACTGGAGTACGACCCCATGGAGGAGGTCGTGGTATTCTCCGGCGCGACGGAGGGGATTGCTGCTTCGATGTTGGGGCTGCTGAACCCTGGAGACGAGGTCATTCTTCTGGAGCCCTTCTACGACAGCTATCCTCCCGGATTGGCTCTGTCTGGAGCTGTGCCGCGGTACCTGACGCTGCGAGCCCCGGACTTCGCCCTGGATGGCGACGTTCTCAGGGCGCTCGTGAACGATCGGACACGGATGATCGTCCTGAACACCCCGATGAACCCCACCGGGAAGGTATTTGCCGCCGACGAGCTGGAAATCGTTGCGGCACTGTGCCAGGAGCACGACCTCATTGCCCTGACAGATGAAGTTTACGAGCACCTGGTGTTCGACGACGCTCGGCATATCCCACTGGCGTCCCTGCCCGGGATGCGGGATCGCACTCTCACCCTGTCCAGTGCCGGCAAGACCTTCTCCTTCACCGGTTGGAAGATCGGTTGGGGCACGGGACCGCGAGCGTTGATAGGTGGAGCCCAGGCCGCCCACCAGTTTCTCACATATGCCATCTCGACGCCGCTGCAAGTAGGGGTTGCCTTTGCCCTTCGAAACTACACCGAGAGTTTCCGCTCGGAGTTCCGGACCGAGTACACCGCCCGAAGAGACTACCTGGTATCAGCGCTGGAATCGGCGGGATTTTCAGTGACCGCACCCCAAGGCACCTACTTCATTATGGCCGGCTTCGAGGAACTCTTCAAAGGAGACGATCGGGCATTCGCTTATTGGCTCACGGAGAATCATGGGGTTGTGTCTCTCCCTCCTTCCTCGTTCTACCACTCCGACGTCGAGGAGGGCCGGCGGTTGACCCGATTCGCCTTCTGCAAGAGGATGAAGACGCTTGAAGCTGCGGCCGAACGCCTCAGGAAAATTCGATGACACAGATCGCCGGAGTCCAGATGGACATCGCCTGGGAACACCCAGCGGAGAACTTTCGTCGGGCCGAGGCTTTGACCGAGAAGGCTGTGGACGAGGGTGCCCGTCTCGTGGTCCTTCCGGAGATGTTCGCCACCGGGTTTTCTATGAATGCAGAGCTCGTGCCGGGGTTTGCCGAGGAGACCCGCGCTTTCCTCTCTGACCTATCCACGCGTCTCGCGACCTTCATTCTCGCCGGGCTTTCCGAGCCGGATAATCCAATGCCCGCCAACGTTGCGTTGATCTTCGATCCCGCGGGACGAGAGGTCCTCAAGTACAGGAAGATTCATCCGTTCTCCTTGGCGGGAGAAGACGAGCACTTCCTGGCCGGAGAAAGGGTTGAGACGGTGGAGGTCGAAAGTGTCAGGGTCACTCCACTCATCTGCTACGATCTGCGTTTCCCGGAGCCCTTTCGGGTGGCGGCGGCGAAAACGGACCTCTTTTGTGTGATTGCCAACTGGCCTAGGTCTCGCCGGCAACATTGGTCGGCCCTCCTAAAAGCCCGCGCCATCGAGAATCAGGTTTTTGTTTTGGGCGTGAACCGAACCGGGATCGGAGATGGCTTGGAATACACGGGGGATTCAGTCCTTCTGCATCCGATGGGCGAGGAGTTGGCGACCGTCGAGGCCGGTTCGACGGGGTGCTGTTCCGGCGAGGTAGATGCATTGGAGGTTACCCGGATCAGAAAGGAATTCAGCTTTCTGAAAGACCGCCGCCCGGAGGTGTTCCGAGAGTCGGTTTAGGCTCTGATGTGTTGTGGATGGCGACGTTGGGGAGCCTGTGTACTCCAAGCCACATAGAAAAGGGGTTAATTTGGCATTACCGTCGTCGGGCGCAGGAATGTCCGAAAAGTATGCTTCGAACAGATCGTGAATCGCTTTAATA
>JBDGYW010000078.1:0-14448 GCA_039588935.1 Gemmatimonadota bacterium
AAAGTTAAAACGCGCTGACCGAGCACAGTAGTATCCGGGCCGGTCTTTGTGTTCATTACGGCCATGCCGCCAGAAGCAATAGCATTCATTCTCGCTACGCGCTCATTGCTGCTGGCACGAAGATAGAAGGTTGAGCCTAGTTCGATGTAAGTAATCCCGGCGCGTCGGATAAATGTGCTTCCGCCCGGAGCATCTATATATAGGTCGCCGCTGCCTTGGGCATTTATGAACTGTTGTTCGGTGCCGCCATTGTTCTCTACGGTAAAAGACATATCGGCGTTATGAACTTTGTTCCTGATAAACATGTGACCGGGCGAGGAATACTCAATTTCACCGATTTCAGTAACGCCTGCCGCATCCATGAATGTCAGCTTAGTATCGTGTGCGCCAGCAGTCGGTGGTTCTGGGTCAACGAGGTTGCCCAGAAGCCCGACGCCCTGAGTCGTTGTAATCAAACGTGGATTGCCGTCTACGTGATACAGCGCAGTATCAAGGGCCGGATTTTGGCGGAGCGCGATTCGCTCTACGCCGCCGCTGTCTGTTGACGAAATCTGAATTGGCCCGCCTTGCATATAGTTGCGAATGCCAAACAGGCTTGACCCATCGAACCCAATGCTTGCCAGTTCGTCCGTTTCGTCTGCGTCCCATATTTGAAACTCGGCAGTCACCCCCTCGCTTGTTGGGGGCGTGGCCGTGACGATGTCAGCGGTCAGGTTCCCACCCTTGTTGAGCTCGTACTCATTGCCGAGGTCATCAGTGAACATCGGCGTCTGGTCATCTCTCAGCCAGAACGCACCAACGCCGCCGCCAGTGGTTATCGGGCCAGCCTGCTCGGATATTTTGTAGGTGCCGTCACCAGATAGCAGTAGATCCGCTGCGTTGATGATCGTGTCGCTCGTGATAAATATATTGTGGGCGGCATTGCTAACGGAAAAACTCAGCGAGTTCCCCGAATACTCAAACTCTCCATAATCATTAAGGTTAGTGTGATAGATGCGAAGCTGAGCCCCCTGCTGAGTGACCTGAATGCGGTCAGCTTGGCGCCACGTATCAACCCCATCCCAGCGCAAGATCGCATGCTGCACTGTGCCGGCAACCAATCCAGCTGAAGCGCCCTGTGAGTACAGGGGAATAGACAGCAAGGTCGTACCCACATAGATCGGATCTGCGGTCTCAACGATGTACTGAGAGGCATTGCCGACTGAGTCCCATGCGGTAATCAGGGTTCCCTGGGTGATGTCACGGTTTCCATCCCAGTCCGCCGCCCGCTCCCAAGCAACGTCCTTGACGTTATAGATGCCGTTCTCGGCCGCGTTGGTCTGCGCCCTAACAAGAACCCTATCGTCAGTAACAACGGCCACGCCGTCGATCGTCTGGTTGCCTGAGAGCGTAATGTTGGCACTCGTAGCGACCGCGCATGGAACCTTGATCGCCTTGCTCGCGAGCACTCCGTTGAATCTGTCATTGACTGCCATGTCTTAGTTCCTTGGTCCGGTGAAGTATTCCCACCAATCATCAGTAGTGAGTCCTTCCTCCCAGATTTTCTTGCCGGTTTTGCTTATCTGTCCAGTTGGTAGGTGAGCCGCGGTGCCAACCACATCTGCCGTCGCGTCAATGGCTGCCCAGTCCACATCTCCCTGCAGAACTTGCTCGATCATCCGGTACGCATCATTGGAGAATACACCGACTGGCGTATTGCCGCCGCCAAAGCGAGACGCCCATATCTCGCGGAAGAACGGAATGCCGGCCGACAGCGACTCACCAGACTGTGCGGCGACCCACAATGCCCAGTCCTCGGGCTCATCGTCATCCTCTGGAAGCCGCTGATAGAGCAGGGCTGAGGCGATGCCCTCAACCGTGTATAGCATCAGCATGTCGAAGAACAGGGCCGTAACTTCTTTGGGATTTTTGAAGTTTGTGTTTTTCGTTTTCTCGTAGGCGATGTTCGACTTGGCCAGCATGTAGGAGATCAGCGTCGTCCAAATGCGAAGCAGCTGAGACTGCCTGTTCTTGCGCAGGCCGGTAGTGCCACGCTCAAGCCCCGAGCGATCAGAGAAGAAGCCGGACGTCTGCGCCGCCTCGACCTGAGAGTCGGCATAGATCACAGCATCCTTTTCCGATAGCTGCAGGCTCTCATCGTTCAGGCCCTTCTGGTAGGCGCCCAGCCACGTCACCACGTCAACAATCTTCTGGAAGAACGCGATCCCTTGAAACAGCGTATTGCTCACCACGTTGTAGGCGCGCTTGCTCCTCGTCGGCATGGACCCGAACTCGCTTTCGACAATCGCTTTGGTGTCCTGGACGTCCTTATCGAAGCCGCCAACCACGTAGCGGGTGTGCAGGAAGCTCGAGACCTCCATCGCCGTGCGGTGCGCGGCTGCTGGGTTCTGCATGTACTTGGCAAAGCCAATGCTGAAGTGACGAGTGCCGATCACAGCAATCGTCTGGAACAGCCCGGTCAGCTGCAGCGCCATGACCGCAAAGTTCCACCCGAGTTTCGCCTTTGTGAATCCGGTCCTGACCCACGCAATGCCAAACTCAATCGCATTCTCCGCCGGAAGCTCACCAACAGCCGCATCGGTCAGCCACAGATTGAGAGCCTCAAGGGCAGCGCCGTTGTTGGTATCAAGGAACGCGCGCTCCACGCCGCCAGAGTCCAGCAACCGCTTGACATGACGGACCTCGTCGCCAATGGCGATGTCTCGGATAACTTCGCGAAGGTGCGAGTCGATGATGTTCAGCCCAAGCCTGACCACGCGGCCGTGATTCTTTGTGCGGTTGTACGTTGAGCCAGACCGAGTGTTCGCCGTGACGAACGTGCCGCTGGCAATGTGATTGAGGGCCTGATCAACGGCCTCCTCTGCCTTGAACTTCTTGGGCCCGCGGTCAGAGCGAGCGTCGAACTGGTGATCGTACCTGAGTGGGTGATAGCCACCGCGCACAACGATTGTCTGGCCATCAGCGGTGCGCTGGGTAAACGCGAGAGCCTCTACCTTGTCCGGCCTAACCCCACGCCGGCGCTCCTCTGCGGACGCGAGATCCTCCCAGTAGGTCTCGTTGTAGTCCCAAATGTCCTGAATGAATGCCCAGTCCTTTGCTGTCAGGTGGGCCAGCATTTCCTTGACGGACTGCTTTGAGAATACGACTGAGCCCTCATAGGTTCCGCCGACCACGGCGTCACGGTTTCCTTGATTACCCCAGTTGAGCCCCATCGAAATTAACTCTGACTTGGAGTAGGTCTCGCCCAGCGTCTTTATTTCGTACTGGCGCTTGGACATCTGCCCGAGCTCGGCCAGCGTGTAGTGCTTGTTGTAGATGTCCGAGACATCCTTTTGAGCCTTGTGAAGCATGGGGATGAGCTTCTCGGCATACGCCCTGCGGATCGGCACGATGATGCGGCGCGTCACGGCGCCAAAGCCAGACTTATCCAGGACACGAGCGATCGAGCTCGGCCGCAGCCACGTCATAATACTTTGGTCTACATTCTTGTTGTTGCGCTCGCCCGCAGTCTGGACCCCGCCCGGCCGCAGCTTGACCTCTTTGTTCTCCGTGCGAATCTGGTCGACGACCTCGTTCTCTATTTCCTTGTAGTCGACGAGCTCGTCATTGACCGTCATCTTGTCCTCGTTGAGGGCGCCATGCTCGATCTGTTTGATTAGGTCCTTCATGCCGGCGAGCTCTTGCGGCGTGAACTCAGACCAGTGGACAGACTCATCCATGATCTTGCGCTGAGTGTCCTGCGTTACAACGAGCCGGCCATCAGCCACCGCCTTTTTCAGAGACTTGAGAGCCTTGTCGCGATCAACCTCTGCCATCGACCGCTTGCGTAGGTCGACGTTCTCGAGGACGGCGTCAATCTGATCTAGGACCTTGGCAAGCCCCAGCTGCCGGCGCTTGCGTGGCTTGGTGTACCGGTCAAGGAAGTTCCGCGTAGCTTTTACACCTTTATCCGCCGCCATCGCTGCGCGGTACATCTCGTGATTGCGGATCTGCCGCAGCTTGGCATCGTAGGCCGCCTGATAGTTGCGCTTCTCAAGAGCGGCGAAGGCCTCGCGGCCAGCCTTTTGCTCGGCCCGCAGGTAGATATGCGGCTTGATATTACGCACCGCCATGTTGTTGATGATCTCGCGCACACCAGCCTTGAGCATTGCGAGCTCAGCACGTTTTGGAAGCTGGCCGCGATTGGCCTCACGAGCCTCACGGTCCTGCCGGCGCTCAGCTTTTTGTGCTGCCCGTACTGCGGAGCGGTCCTCTCTGGCCAGTCGGCGCAGGGCTTGGAGTTCCTTGGTCAGGATCTTTGCGCGACCCTCGGTGTGAACGCGGCGAAGCGCATTACCCGGAAGGGTGCCATCAGTCAGTGGATCCGGATACAGCTGGCGCATGCGAACCTCAGTGAGAGATTCGATGTAGTCCTTCATCCTGGTAGCGTTGGAGATCTCACGAATCATCTCCATGCCATTACGATAGCCGAGGTTTGTAGCAGCCACCTCGACATCGACGCCGCCCTTGGTGGTGTAAATGAACGGCCGCGGTAGATCACTGAGCGATTTCTGATCGCCACCCATCAGCCGGAGCAGGCTTTTCTTGTCGATCTTGAATGGCTGGCCGCGGGTAGGCGATCCGTCTGGGCGCTTGCCACGCTGCAGCAGCGACAGTGCAATGTAGACACGCTCCTTGTGAACCTCATCCTCAATCTCGGCGCGCAGCTTCTTGCGCTCCTCTTTCCACCACTTCATGTCATCGCGGTGCATGGCCGCCATCATCCGGCGATGTTCCTTGCCGACCGCATCGTCATGCTCACGCTGGATCTGTTTGGCGTAGAAGTCGAATTCCTCCTGCGACATGCCAGCGTCCTCAGCCGTCGCGAACAGGGCAACAAGGCCCTGTGACTGCTCAGCTACGGCGATCTCCTCCTCGCTGGCCAGCAGGCGATCCATGACGCCACGGATCTCCGGATTCAGGTGGACCCCACCTACGTTTTTCAGCTTGGCATAGATCCTCAGCATCCAGGATCGGAAGAAGCCGAACGAGTCTTGCAGCGCCAAGCTCGGCGCCTTGCCCTCGAGAGCGTAAACCTCAAATGAGTTTGCCCACTTCTCGTGAGCATCCCTCGAGATCTGTTCGTCGGTTGCCCCGGTAAAGGCCTTGGCCGTTGCCCAGTCGTCCTTGAGTTTCTGCGGTGCATTGGGTTGCTGGGCCGCCCACCGAAGAACCTCGAGGTACAGGTGCCCGGTCTCGTGAATGAACGTCGACACGTCACCAGACGACAGGATCTCAATGAACCCCTTGCGAGCCTCGTTAAACGTGATACGGCCGCGGGCCTGATCCTGCTGAAGCTGCTCCGGTGATGGATAAACGACCTGACCATTACGCTTGACCTGATCAATCGGATCGGTGCTGAAAAGAATGACATTGCGTGTCTGGCCGTCATCGCTGATTGCGCTCGCCAGAGAGGAAACAAACCCGGTCTGGCCAGACGTGACGCCGCTGGTGCGCGACTGTTGATCGAGGAACTTCATGCCCGGGACGCCTACACTACGCAGGTATTCAGATGCGGCTTGCCCGTTGTCGGCCTGATCCTTGGTGCGCTGTACCCGACCACCTCGAGTGATTGCTGAGTACCTGAGATTGTCGTAGAACTGGGCGCCAGTAGATCTGGGATCCGATATGAATTTGGCATACGCATACTTAGCTGAAGCATGGGCCGTCTGCCACTTATCTGTCTTTGGTGTTGGCCTGCCGTCAGTGACGCTCTCGGTCAGTGAGTCCTCAGCAAGGCGCTCAACCTCGTTGATATATTCCTGCGCCTCCTGCGGTGTCATCTGGCTGTTGACTAGCTCCTGAATGAACTCAGGCTGCTCACTCAGCGTGGCGTCCTGGTCCAGCATCTTTGCCGCTTCATCGTCATTGATGTCGACTTCGTACAGCTGGCCCTCGGCTGCGCTAAGGAGTTCAGTGAGCTCGTTGGCGACAGCGTCAGCCTGAGCTATGACCTCGGCGTCACCCTCGTAGGCGTCACGGTAATGCTCGCGGATCTCATCGGGAGTCCAGTGCAGCATGGCGTCCTCCCACATCTCCATGGCCAACGGATCGTTCGCCTGCTCGGCAGCCTTGTATCTGCTCAGCATCTCCTGTTCAGAGTCGAAGTCTCGCGGCACGTAGCGGGTAGCAACGTCCTGCTCCTCGGCAAAATACAGGCCCCAGCCGTAAGCTTGGGCCCCTTCGCCGGTGCCAATCTGTGCCATATCGAACTCGTCGAACGAGAACGGACTGCCATGGAATACAGTCTGCAAGAACTCGGAGTCCTCGCCGGCATTGGGGTGGACGGAACCCGGCGGTACTACAACCCCGCCGCTTCGATAGCCTGCAGAAATTGCTTCATCGTCGAGCTCTCCCTCAGCAGATACATCGCCTCCTTCACCTTCTGTTCCAGGATCACCCCGTTGACTACCGTCTTGGCGTTCTCCTGCAGGGACGTCAGTACGCCCTCCATCTGCGCGAGACTCGGAGCCAACGTCTTTGAAGCTGAGACCAGTATTTTTGATAGATCCCGACTCGAGGGCGTTGGCGATAAATCTGTAGATTTCCCAGTGGTCATGTATTGCTCCCTGAATGATCTCGCGAGTGTAATCGACGTACTGACCCTCATTGAGCAGCGTCGAGAATGCGTTTTGTAGCGCGAAAATATAGTCCATGTCATGCGTCATTACTGCGTAGTGCGCAGCCTCATGCACCATGGTCGTCATCATCGACGCAGCAATGACCTTGGTGTCGCTGTAGTCTAGGTCGTCGCGAGCCTGTGGGCCTGCGGTTGCGCTTGGCCTATCTCTATTCTCGCGAGGATCCTGCCCGGGGTTAATGAACATCATGCGGGCCGGGACCTTGGTGTGGACCCCATAGTATTTATCACCGAGAACGCTAACACCTACGCCAACCTTGTCGAGCCCTCCCCAGTAATCAACGTCACCCTTTACAGCCAGCAGGTCCCTAATCCGCATGAATGAGTGACCGATCTTGTAGTAAAACTGATTGACCGCATCCTCGCCAAACTCGTTATACAGGGCCTCGTTGAGATCCTGACCGGGCTCCACCTCGCCATTGTGCATGTCATAAATGAAATGCGAGCCAATGTTGCCTCGCTCCTCATCGAACGTCATCTGGTTGTGGATCATCGGCTTGTCACGAGGAACGAGATCTTGGTCTACCTTGTATTCCTCGGGCTCCGGCCGCTCACCTTGCATGTCCTCTTGATTCAGGCGGCCCTGAGCAACACCGTCAACCACGAGCTCGCCGTTGACAATCTTGAGCTCGTCACCGGTATCAATCTTGCCGGCAAGAGACTCCTGTTGCGGCGGTGGCGGCGTCAGGTCGAGCTCGTCACCAAGGGTTCCAAACTCATCAACCGTGCGTAGCGCACCATAGCCCTTGGATAGCTCGGCAGTCTTATCGCGCCACATCAGCACCGAGAGGTATGACTGAATCTGGAATAGATCCTGTACGGCAAAGTCTTGTAGCTCCTGCCGATTCAGCTGCATCGGGTAGCCTTCCTCGCCGGCCTTGGCGTTTGGATGCAGGTTGATGAAAATTCTGCGCTTCAGGTGCTCGGCGCCCTGCTCCCATGGATTCTCGGTTGTCTGTATCGACATCTGATTGAGGCCCTCAATCGAGATCCATGTGTTCTGGCGATCTACGTATGAGTTCTCCTCTTTTTCAACCAAGATGTCGGCCGTGCCCCACTCAAGCTCAACAGTTCCGATCGAGCGGTATCTATTGCTGTTGAAGTTTTTGCCGGCGCCCCTTGTGGTTTCGCCAGACATCCCATCCTTGGTTGTGACCACGATTCGTGAGTCAAGGATCTGATCGTTTGTTGCATGCCCGAGGTCGTATCCGCGGAATGGGCGAATCTCCCTATCCTCACCCCTACGAAAATCGTGGTATGTATCGGGAATAGTGATTGTCAGCTTGGTCCCGCTGGCCTCGTCTGTGCGCTCTTGGCGCAGGGCCTTGTTCGCCGGGTACTTCTGATTCAGCGAGTGCTCGGGGTTATCCAGGTTCTCGAGGAAGTCCTCGCCAGTGGTCTCGAGCGTTGTCTTAACACCATCGCGTACCGTCTCGAGCTTGAGCTCCTTGTTACCAGCGAGGAACAGCATCTTGGCTACGCCGAAGCCACCAGAGTTGAGGTCGCCCTCTTTCTGTGTGCCGGCCATGGTCAGAAAGCCCTTGTTGATCTGCTCGGCCGTCATGCCAACACCGTTATCGGTGATTGTCATTGTCCGGCCGTCATTGCTGATCTCGAGCCTGATCTCGCCCTCCTCGATGTCACCCCTGCGCACGGCGGTACGCACGGCGTCAAACGAATTCTGGAAGGTCTCCTTGACTGTTACGGCTTGGATCTGGGTCATGTCGCCGTACAGCTGCATGCCCAGCATGCGGGCCATGCGCTGCTTGTTGACGTCAGCCTGAGCGCCCACCCCGCCGAGATCCTCGCCTTGGAATAGCTGGTTTGGATCTCGCGTCGTGTACTCGCCAAAGCGCGCATCTATGTCGGCCTGCACCTCAGACTTTTGTGCGGCGACAAGTTGCTTCTCTTTGCGCTTCTCGGCCATCTGCTCCTCAAGAGCAACACGGCTCGCATAGATCTCGTCTGGCGTATTGCCATGCACGAGCAGGGTCTTACGCTCCATGGCCACGCGGAACCTGTCCTCTGGCCATATACGCATAGGGTCTTGCCCGGGCCTGCCGGTTGGGAGCTCAGTCGTTGTAGCGCGCATCATCAGCTGGCCGAAGTGCATCTTGGCCTCGCCCTCGCTGAGCTCGTTGAACGCGACCTCGTCGCCAATGCCCTGCGATAGGATCTGATCAAAGATCTCCGCATCCTGACGAAGGTCCTGGTACTCGTTTTCGATCTCTACAATCTTCTCGTTGAGCTCCGATCGCTTGCCCATCTGGGCTCGCAGCTGCTCGGTACGGAAGTCCCTGATCTCGGCCAGCTTGCCCGCCCCAGTCTCGATCTCGACGCCGGCGTCACGGATCTGGTCAATGGTCTCTAGGACATCAAGGGTCGCCTCGGCAAGCATGCGCGCGACAGTCTGCTCGATCGTCAGCCCCTCATTGAGGTACGTCTTGATCAGGCGCCGGTCAGCGAGCTCAACCTTGTGGCCAGCCTTGCGCAGTTGCTTGATGCAATTTTTATATCCGAGAGCCACTATTCATCCTTGATGTGTAGCCACGCCTGAATCACCAGCAGCAGCAAATCATCCTCCTCGAGGATTCTACGCTGCCTGATCGACGTAGGCGTAGTGCCGGGAGGATAGACCGGCTCTGGCGTAAACTCTGGCGGCGGCTCAATAATCTGGGTCCTGCCAAAATGACTCGACAGGAAGTGAGAGCTACCGTGATGCGATGACTGGAAGTGAGTGCTCATCTAATCACCGTCCAGCGTTGTAATGATGCGGCCACCGTTGATCGAGTCGTCACCAACAATGCGATCCTTGGTGTTGTTGAGGTCCCTGATCGCGTAACTTCCATCACCTGCCTGATTGAGCCTGCCGGCCGCATGGGCCGCCAGTATCCGATAGACCTGCAGGTAGGTGTAGCCGGTCTCTGTGACAAAGTCCATGAGCTCCTGCACGACAGCGAGCTCGAGACCTGACAGGCCGGTAACGAGCGGCTGCAGGCCAAGATGAGCGATAGTTCGCCCGGTCATGCTGTTGAATATCCGCTGGTCTATGTCGGTCGGGATTCCGTTGCCTTCCCAGAACACGTCCTGAGACTCGTCAGTCGTCTCAATGCGCCAGCCCAAGTCGTTGCGCCAGAAATAGTACTGGCCGGCAATCGTCGTGGCTGTAATCTGCTCACCGCCAGACGTCAGGAATGGGAATGGATACTTGCGATTGTTCGCGTTCAGGTGCCATTGTTTCGCGTCATCGTAGACCTGCTCCCACGTCTGATTGAGAACGCCGGCAACCGGCGCATCGAGCGTTGCGATCAGATTAACTCCATCAAACGAGGTAGCCATCAGTCCACCGGATCATAGTTGCGGTCGACCTGCTGATTCACAGCGACATTCTGCGAGGCCGTAAATGTCAGGTTTTGAATGTAGATCTCTAGGTATCCGGGCTTGACGATCTTGTAGTCAATCGCCTGTCCGGATGTCACTGAGGCCGCATAGCTCGTGCCGCTCGATTCAACGCCAGAGCCTATTTCTGACCCAGTCGCATTGTCGAACAATCGAACCTCAGAGCCGACAATTAGCGGCGTGAATGTCAGACTTATTGTTGCCTCATCATCTGACGTCGCGCTCGCGCCATTACGGAATGATGGCTGAGTGCCGCCGTCCGAGCGGTTGAATGTCTTATCCGCTGCGGAGTTGTTGTAGATCATGGCGTCATTTGATCCCGAGCTCGGTGTCAGGTTGTCGCCCGGGGTGCCACCATAAGCACCAAGAAATATGTTGCCCTTATTGGTCTGCGAGGCCGGACCACCACTGAGTACCTCGATGCCGTGTCCGTCAGAGAACTCAAACGTCGAGAACACGATGTCACCAAGGTCATCAGTATCCATGAACGCCACGCCGTCAGCGGTATTCGGTGCGATCGACTGAGCTCGTACAATGTTTGCATTCGAGACGTGGCATTTCGTGCAGTCGACCAATAGGCTGCTTGCCACATCTACAGCCGGATCATCCCAGTCGAACGTCGCGCCATGCTGGAATGAGCAGCCCCAGAACCCGATGTCATCAAGGTCCGGATCATCGAAGTCCATAAACCATCGAGCGCCGGCACTGGCCGCCGATATGGTGAGGCCCTGAGCGCCAGTCGCGTCATCCCCGGTGCCTGTTTTGACGCCGAAGTTCACTCGCGTTGTGCCGCCGGAATTACCGAGCGCACTGAGGCCATAGAGATCGGCCGGCACGAATTCCTGATCCTCCCACAACCAGATCGCATTCGTGTCCGAGAAGCCGTGGACTGTCGTGTCGTTGATGCCGAACTGAATCGGGGCGTTGACCTTGTAGGCGCCACCAACACTGATGTCAATGAACATGCCGGCAGAGACCCCAAGCTGCGAGGCGATGTCGGCTGAGTTCCAGTCGGTTACGCCACCGTTGCGACCCTCGACGATGATTCCGGGAGAGCCATCAGGCAGCCGCCAGATCGCATCGACCCAGGTATTGTCCGCGTTACGCGGCATGATCGAGGTTATGGCTGCTATGCCAACGTGCCGGATCGCATTCGTCGCCGGCTTCGTGCCGCCGGTGTTGTCCGAATTCGTGTGCGCATCCTCGATGTCCACCACGAACATTGCCCAACCGCCGCTCACAGCTACCGGCCATGAGTCGTTGCCGCCGACATAGACCTCGAAAAAGTCAGTCACGGTGTTGCCTGCGAAGCGAACACGGAAGCCACCGGCAGCCTTGGAGTTGAGCAGACCGACGATGCCGCAGTTGACCCAGATGTAGAACACGTTGTTGGACCAGTCTCTCGCCGCGCCATCGTCGTACATGAGATAGCGCAGAGAATTGGTCATGTTCTCAGCGATCGAGGTCGTGCCCTCGATGAAGATTTCGGTATCTTCGGTGCCGCTCGATGTAGCTACCCAGGTCTCGGATGCTGGTGCAGAGGTTTGCGCTACACAGACTACCGTTCGATTATCGGTTATCTGATTGGCCACGCCGCATTCTCCTATCCCACGCTACGATCGCGCCGGCTTGCGGTGAGTGCATCTCGTGGACGCCAGCAGGGATAAAGACCTTGGCGACGACATTCGGCGGCTCGTCAACATTGAGCATGTTGGAGCCACCGAACCAATAGATGCACTTGTCGGGGTGCTCGAAGTCCTGGAGAGATATGGTGCCCGGAATCTCAGCGACCTGAGATGTGACCATGACGATCGGTAGATCCGGCATTGGATCTTGCCGCGCCCGTTTCAGATACGTCTGGCCACGGACCCAATACTCGATATTGAGGGCATCGAGCATATAGCCCCACGAGTCCGTCAGGTCATCGTGGCCATCTTCCGCTTGTATCCAGAATGCAAACACATCAGAGGACCACGTTACGTTCCTGCTGGCTCTGCAGCGGCACAGTCAGCGGTGTGCCTGACTGAATGCTGAGGACAGCGGACTCGGTGTACTGAGCGGAGACCCGGCCAAGGGCCTTGGCTTTGACGAATGTCTCCGTTGAAACTACCCGACCTCCCTGGGTGTTGTCATCAAACCCGAAGTTGAATGCAAAGTCGGCGTCAGCCTCGACACTTGCAAGCTGAGTCAATATCACCTGAGCGCCTGCGGCCTGCGTATCCAGGGTTGGCTCGAACTGGTTTTGCTCGATCGTTATTGTGGCCGCAGCAACCGTGGCGACCTTAACAATCTTGCCGGCGTTCGTTCCTGCGCCGGCACCCTCAATGCGGAGCCGATCACCAACCGAGAAGATTCCAAGCCCGCTCCCGGTATCGCCAATCGTGTCGGGAGTGGTGAAAGAGATCGTCGTTGCATCAAGCAGGTTCACCGTATTCACGATAAGCGCGTCCGGAGTATCAAATGGGTGCTCATCAACCGGGTAAGATCCAGATGCCGTTGTGATCATGGCGGCCCCATCGTAACGAACGACAGTCCACGACGCCTGAGATGTCTCGGTTACAACCTGATAGATGCCATTGGCCGCAGCCTCCGCTCCTGTGAATCCTGAGAGCCTGATATAAGCCCCATCGCCAACATCAAGCACCGGCAGATTCGACCCGCCAGATGTGATTGTGCCGCCAGCATTAACGACAAGGTCAGAGACCGATGTTCTGATCGTGCGGTCAAAGAACAAATCACCCTCAGCCACGGTGTCATCAATGAGGACCTGATTGAAGTCGAGCGTGACAGCGATGGTTTCCTTGTTGGTCCGCAGTACGCCCAAGTTATCCCAGAAGGCCACAAAGTTTGCGTCTGCAGCTGCGACGTTATCGCAGTACACACCAGAGCCGCCGCCATCAGGGTTTGTGGGGAAGGTAAGGCCGCCATCAACCGACCCGAATTCTAGCGTTGTGCCGTTGAACCTGAGCAGGCCGTCGATCGTTCGACCAATAGCCGTATCAGCGTCCGCGTCGATGTCGGTGATCTTGCGAAGCTGGCGCTGCACGAACTCGTAGATTTCATTCTTGGTACCGCTATTGCCCTCGATAATGATGCCGAAGTTCCGAGACCCGCCAACCAGTGTCGCGCCACCTCGAGCCTGCGGCGTCGAGTGGAATGTTAGCGACATTCCGGTGTAAGGCGTATTGGCGTCGATGTTCGCATCGGTCTCGGTAATGTCAGCATCTTCGACCGTACCCAGACCGAAAATGAATGCGCGGTTTGACAGCTGAGTTGCGAGTGCGTCTGCGAGGCCCTGCTGGGCAAACGACTTACCGAACGCATCATCGTCACGAGGACGCAGCTTGAGGCTGAATGCGAATCGGTTGTCGAGATCAAACGTGGCCGTGACATCGTCGGCGTTGAGCGTAAAGGAAACCGTTGTGCCGTCAATTTCCTCGACCGTGAGCACTGTGCCAGTAACCGTGATAACAACATAGGTGCCATCGTTTGCCGGGTTTTCGGCGTTCGCAACAATGACACGACTGCCCACCTTGTAGCCGTCCGTGATCCAGTTGCCAGAGACCCTCGTGATCGTATTACCGGCGCCAGCAAATGCGTAGTCATCTGCTCGAGAAACAGTGGCGTCAAATACCTTGATCGACTCATCTACCGGACCGGCAAACTCAAAGTCGACCGTGTCATCAACAGTCGTGTCCGTGCCGAACTGGTAGTAAGCGAGGTCGCGATCAGCGTCCTCTACAGAGGCGTTCGATCGAATTGCGGCGTACTCCGCTGTTACGGCGCCATTGCCATTGATCTCCTGCCAGCCCATGTTGCGAACCAGCTTGCGTGAGCGCACCCCAAACTCCGTATTGTCAACAAAGTTGGTGCCGTGGTTATTGCCCGATGCGTCTTGGCCAACGAGATACTTACCGGCGTCAGAGTCAATGTTGAACATTGGGAACGGTGCATTGCGGATCAGGAAGTTGTCATCTTTCCAGT
Organism: Gemmatimonadota bacterium; assembly: GCA_039588935.1. Lineage (GTDB taxonomy): Bacteria > Gemmatimonadota > Gemmatimonadetes > Gemmatimonadales > GWC2-71-9 > JBDGYW01. Next base: position 14,063 of record JBDGYW010000078.1, read on the forward strand.
CGATCATCGCCCGCGAATAGAGCGGCTGACCAAATACGCCAGTGTCATCCACCAGAGGATCAGTGAGAATGTCGAGGTTCTCAGCCGCAGCGCCGGCCGGCGTAAGGCCATCAGAGACCATTTCGAGATCCCAGTCTGCGCCAACCGTTGTGATTGCCCGAACTACGTAGTAGCCGTTATTGGCCGCCGTGGCGTGCCGCTCGGCGTACCCCATACGGCATCAGTGACGTTAGTGCTCACGATGCCCGGCTGCTCAAGAATCCACAGGCCCAGTGCCGCGGTGTCATAGAACACCGATTTGACCTCGGTATAGAGATCTACGGCCTCAGCAACAGCGTCGGCAGGGTCCGACCCTGTGATCTTGCGGCAGTTGAATCCATTAGTGA
>JBDGYW010000079.1:0-14240 GCA_039588935.1 Gemmatimonadota bacterium
TATCGCGCAAACGCGGCCGATGCGGTGTATGGAGTCTACGCTGTCGATCCCGAATCCGGCGAACGGCTGGACCTCGTACACGAGGAGGCAGGCTGGCACTCGATCGATGCGCAGGTGCTGACAGCCCACCCGCAGGTCAAAGGCAGATCCAACTGGTTGATCCCGGGCTCCACTACCGGTGTGTTTTACGGCTTGAACAGCTATCGCACAAATCTGTTCGAGGGAGAAGACCTTTTGCCTGGCTCCATCAAGTACGTTCGCGTGGTAGAAGGTCTACCCAATCGTGGGGTGCCCGACGGTCGAACGAACGGCTCGCGACGACTGCTGGGTATTGCCCCTGTTGAAGCGGACGGATCGTTCCATATCAGGGTCCCCGCCGAGACTCCGATAACATTCCAACTGCTCGGCGAGGACTACGTCGCCCTTCGTTCTCAGCAGGCCTGGACCTGGGTGATTGGCAACGAAAGCCGGGGCTGCATTGGATGTCATGAGGACAGGGAGATGTCGCCCCCTAACCGAGTTGTGGACGCTGTGCTCAAGCCTCCGGTCGAACTGACACTCCCGCCGGAGCGACGCCGCACCGTCGATTTCCTGCATCAGATAGCGCCGATCCTCCGGGCCAGTTGCGCCACGGCAGGGTGTCACGTGTCCGGTGTTGCGGTACCGAACCTAGAGGTTGGTGCCGACGGGCACCGGACTGACCAGTTGGGCGCAATCTACCGCACCCTTCTTGCACCGGTTGCTGGGCACGAGGGAGAGCGGTATGTGGTTCCCGGCAAGGCGCGACAGAGTTTGTTGATCTGGTCTCTGTTCGGCAGGAAGTTGGGTTCCGAATATGCACCCCACACTAGGGTAGTCAGGCAGATGCCCCCGCATGAATCGTTGAGTTTGCGTGAGCGCATTCTGTTCACGGAATGGGTCGATCTTGGCGCGCTCTGGGACGCACGCGCGGCGATTGCTACGGGAACAGAACAATGACCAGGACCAAGTAGAGGAGCAACGTGAGTTATCTCATTCGTAGGTATGGCGATTGGCCCGTGCTGGTGTTGGTTGGTCTGGTTTGTCAAACACCGCCCGTCCAAGCGCAGCGAGATCTACCTCGCCTCGTAGACGTAACCGCCGAGGCGGGCATTACGTTTGTGCACAGCGTCGGTGACGACGACATGGACAACCTCATCGAGTCCAATGCCGCGGGCTGCGCCTTCTTCGACTACGACAACGACGGCGATCTGGATATCTATTTCGTTAACGGGTCGTATACCGAAGGTGTGAGCGGTGTGCGCGGGCGCAGGAATAGGGGTAGGCTCACAAACGCTCTGTATCGCAACAATGGCGACGGCACTTTCACCGATGTGACAACGCAGGCCGGTGTCGGAGACAAGGGGCTCGGCATGGGTGTCGCCATGGCCGATTACGACAATGATGGCGACCGAGACCTGTTGGTCACCAACTACGGCCCCAACGTTTTCTATCGGAACAATGGCGACGGGACGTTCAGCGATATCACTAGTCTTGCCGGCTTGGAAAGCGATCTCACCGGAATCGGCAGCACGTTCCTGGATTACGACTCCGACGGTCTGTTGGACCTCTACCTTGGGAACTACGTCGAGTACGATCCGGATTATCAGTATTTCTACGCCGCTCAGCGGTTCCCCGGTCCGCTTTCCTACGAGGGGCAACCCGACGTGCTGTATCACAACAACGGTGATGGCACCTTCACCGACGTGACCGCTTTGGCCGGAGTTCTGAATCCAAATGGCAGAGCTATGGGCGTGGCATCCGGCGATATCGATGACGACGGCGACTGGGACATCTTCGTGCCGAACGACGGCATGGAGAACTACATGTACCAGAATAACGGAGACGGAACGTTCACCGATGTCGCGTTGATGACCGGCACGGGCTACGGACAGAGCGGGGACGCGACGTCGGCCATGAGCGCCGAGTTCGCCGACATCGATCTCGACGGACTAGTCGACATCATCGTACCGGACATGGCCTATAGCTGCGTGTACAAGAACAGCGGCTCCGGTTACTTCGAGGAATCGAGTGCCCGCATGGGCGTGGCGGCCGCTTGCGGGCAGTACACGAGTTGGTCCGCCAACTACTTCGACTTCGATCACGACGGTTACGGTGATCTCTTCATAAGCAACGGACATCCGCACCGATTGATAGGGCAGGAAGATCTGCTGCTGCTCAACGAGGGAGGTCAGAGGTTCCTCAATGTCTCAAACGAACTCGGCCCGGACTTCCAGGAGAAATTCGTCGGCCGCGGTTCGGCGGTGGGCGACTACGACAACGACGGCGACTTCGATGTTCTGGTGCTAAACCTGAACGATCGCCCGCGTCTGCTCAGGAACGACGGTGGCAATACGAAGAACTGGCTCATGGTCGAGCTGATTGGTACCGCGAGCAATCGTGAAGGTATCGGGACAAAGATTCGGCTCACCGCCGACGGCAAGACACAGACGAGGTGGCGTGTTAGCAGCTCGGGATACCTGTCGCAGAGCGATCACAGGCTGCATTTTGGTGTGGGCGATGCCTCACGGATCGACAGAATCGAGATTCGCTGGCCGAGTGGAAGAATTCAGACATTGACGGACGTTGAGGTGAACCAGGTGATGACAGTAACGGAGCCCACACGATGAGGCGGATCTTGTTGCTCGTTCTCTTCCTCGGTTTCGGAGGGTTGGCCTTCACCTGGCAGCAATCCAGAGAACGTGTGTACGTGGGTGAGAGCGTCTGTCGCGAATGTCACCATCTCGCCGGCGCTCGAGATCAATTCAACCCTTGGCGCCTCAGCAAACACGCCAAGGCGTACGCGGCGCTCTCCATGCCGGAAGCCAGAGAGATCGCCGACCTGTCAGGAATAGATGCTGATCCGCACGATAGCCCGATCTGCTTGGGATGTCACACGACCGCGTACGATGTCGAAGAATGGGAGCTGGACGAGACTTTCCATTACGAGGATGGGGTTCAGTGCGAGCGCTGCCATGGTCCGGGCAGCGAGTATTTGGATGCCGACGTTATGGTCGATCGAGAGCTGGCGATCTCTGCCGGTCTCAGAATACCGCAGGAAAGCGACTGCCTGGTCTGTCATAAGGAGAAGGGCTCCCACATCGCGGTATTGGATGTCGCGCAATTCGAGTTCGAACAAGCATTTCAGGCAATTTCGCATCGCGGAATGAGTGGACCGCTGAACCCGATGGACGAGGGTGAACCGGCGGAACTACTTGCCGGTCCAAAGTACGTAGGAGCGTTGGCCTGCGGGTCGTGCCACGGCGACGCGACCGGCAGTCGGGTGTACGGCATGTGGCGGTTTTCAAAACATGCTCAGGCGTATGCGATTCTAGGTACCGAAAGAGCTGTCGAAATTGCGCAGCAGATGCAGGTGGCTGGGAACCCACAGCAATCCGACCGTTGTCTTCGGTGCCACACCACCGGTGCGGGAGCGCCGGTCGGGAGTTTTGTCCGGGGGTTTGACGCTGTTCAGGGCGTGCAGTGCGAGAGCTGTCATGGACCTGGAAGCGAGTATATGGTGGAAGCCATAATGCGCGATCCTGTTGCCGTGGTAGATGCCGGACTGACAACGCCAAACAGGGAGACCTGCACGACGTGCCACGTGGACAGCATACACGGTCACTCGTTCGATTTCGACACGTACTGGCCGAGCATCAATCACACCGGGTGGGGGCCGGAATACTCAGCGGTTGAATATAAGACGCCGCTAAACCTCGCGATCACAAGTGACGGTGAGAGACTGTTCGTGGCGTGCGAAGCATCGAACAGTGTGATCGTTCTGGACGCGGAGAATGGGCGGATCTTGGCAGAGGTTGCAGTCGGTATTCAACCACACTTCGTAACCCTCTCGCCCGACGAATCCCGCGCGTATGTGAGCAACCGCGGGTCGGATAACGTGTCGGTGCTCGACACCCGAAACTATCAGGTGATCTCCACGATCGATGTCGGCGACGAACCGCACGAGATGGTCACGAACGAGCAAGGTGACCTGCTCTACGTGGCAAACTCAGGTACCTACGATATATCCGTTATCGATTTGGACGCAGGTGTCGAGTGGAAACGGCTGGCTGCTTCGCGGGGACCTTGGGGCATAGCTCGATCACCCGACGGCTCGCAAGTGTATGTAACGAACAACCTGCCTCTGTACGGCGAGTTCCGTACGCCGGCGATATCGGAAGTGACCGTCGTCGAGACGGGAAGATCGACCGTCTCGAATCGATTCAGAGTGCCGGGCTCCAACCTGATTCAGGGTGTTGCCTTCGAGCCGAACGGCGAGTTTGCCCTGGTGACAATGATTCGCACGAAGAACCTGGTGCCAATGACGCGCAACGTGCAGGGATGGATCATCACCAACGGTTTTGGGATCCTTTGGCCGGACGGCCGAGTTGACCAGCTGCTGCTCGATACACCCAGCGACTTCTTTGCCGATCCCACTGACGTGGTGTTCTCCGGCGATGGCCGATACGCGTTCGTAACCGGTGGTGGCGTGCAGGAAGTCGCGATGATCGACGTGGCGCGAATGCTGGAGACGTTGGAGAATGCGACTCCGGCTGAACGGCAGGAGGTCCTTCCGGACCATCTGGGTGTGAGTTCCGAATACGTTGCCACACGCATCAAGGTGGGTCAAAGTCCGCGAGGTTTGGCGGTGTCGCCCGACGACAGGTACCTCTACGTGGCCGATGGCCTCGACGATGCCATCTCCGTCATCGACATCGAAGCACAGGAGCGCGTCAGAGTGATAGACCTGGGTGGTCCGGATGAGATCACTGAGGCGCGATATGGTGAACGGATCTTTCACAGTGCGGACAACACTTTCGCCAGGCAGTTCTCATGTCATTCGTGTCATCCAGACGGCCACGTCGACGGCATGACCTATGACATCGAGCCTGATGGCTTGGGCATTAATCCCGTCGACAACCGAACTCTTCGTGGCATCAACGACACCGCCCCGTTCAAGTGGGAAGGGACCAACCCCACGCTGAGGCGTCAGTGCGGCCCGAGACTCGCAGCATTCTTCACGCGGATCGATCCCTTTAGGTCGGAGGAATCGTCCGCATTGGACCGGTACATCATCACAATCACGAGGCCGCCCAATCGTCATCGCTCCGGTGAAGAACTCACACCGCCGCAGCGGCGGGGAAAGGTCTTGTTCGAGCGGACGCACGACAAATCGGGCAATGAGTTGGAGCCGACCGAACGGTGTGTCTTCTGTCATGCTCCGCCATACTTCACAAACCGTAACGTGTACAATGTGGGATCGGCATCACCCTTGGATACGCACAGCGAGTTCGACGTACCGCACTTGAACAACATTTATGGCTCACCGCCCTACATGCATGACGGCCGAGCCAAGTCACTGGAGGAGATCTGGACCGTGTACAACCCGTTCGACACTCACGGTCGGACCAACGACTTGACCAAAGATGAGCTCAACGATCTCATCGAGTATATCAAGACACTATGAGGTTAGAGTGACAGTGTATCGCGCAGTCTTCGTGATCGTCGCAACGGTTGTTGCCCCTGCTGCAGAGGCACGGGGCCAGACGCCCGAGCCTGCGACTCTCGCGGGTGAGCCGTTCGTGTACACAGAATGGGAATCGTTCACCACGGAGTCCACACACGGAGCACTGGTCAACGACCACATATTCTTCTTGGAAGCTGACGGGGACAGCCTCTGGATCGGGACCGAGGGAGGTCTCGTTCTGTACCATGATGGCACTTGGCAAAGCTGGACCGAAGCTGACGGCTTACCCTGGAACGTGATCATGGGTATCGCCAAAGATCACAAGACCGGCGATCTATGGCTCGCGCTCTTTGGGGAGGGCATCGCGCGTTTCAGCGGCGGTTACTTCGAGCATCTTACGCAGATGAATAGCGGGCTCATCAACGACGTTTCCTTCGGCATAGACATACAGGGCGACTACGTCTGGGTAGCATCGACAGCGGGGATCAGCCGCTACGACCAGGTGACCCGCGAATGGGCGGTGTTCAACGAGAAGCACGCTCCCATGGAGGAGGTCTGGGCCTACAACGTGTCCGCCGCCGACGACAAAGTGTACTTTGCCGTGTGGGGTGGCGGCATTTTGGAGTGGGACGTCGCAACTGAAACGTGGCAGGACTATTTGGACCCCGATCGTGAGATGGAGATCGATCTGTATCGCGACGACGGACTGATTCACGTCATCACGACTTCTGCCTCATATATTGACGATGTTCTCTGGGCATCTACCTACTTCGGGCTGAGTCGGTACGACGGGCGCAACTGGCGCGGGTATCTGGATCACGACAGCGGTCTACCCAGCACATTCATCAATCTCACTGTGGGTCGAAGCGGTACGTCATCCTATAGCTGCACCGACAAGGGGCTGGCGGCGTTGGTTGACTTCGAATCTGATACCTGGGTCACCTATCAACGCGACAGTGAAGACGCGGCCACGTGGTCGGCGCATGTGATGGTGGGCGGTGAAGTTGCGAGAGTAGTGCCGATCGACTTGGATCTCCCGAATCACTTCACGATTGCTGTGGAGTTCATGGGAGACGACGTTTGGGTGGGCACGGGACACGGCTTGGCTCGCGGAATCGGCCGAGGCTTCTACGAGGGAATCCGATGAAGAGATCTTCGGTTCAGATGATTGCCGCAGCGATTGGACTTCTGTGTGGTTTCATCGTGATGGCGCACGGTCAAACAGGTCAAGTTCGCACCGATTCGTCTTACGGTTTGATACCGGAGGAGTACCGCCCCTTCAGTAATTTCGAAGATCCGTACAAGGAGTTTTTCCTTACAGTTCTGGAGTACCCGGGCTACGGACGCTACCTCCCCGAGCCAGATTCAGTGGAGACTGTCAAGATCGGTTTCATCGGGCCGATCATGAGATCCGTTTCCGAATCGTACGGTGGTCCGGATGAGGTCACCATCAGGGTCAACCAGCGGCAAGTCCGCTGGGACGGTTACGGCGCCTCTCACCTGGCACCACTGGGCATCAAGATGCTGCAGGGTGCGCAGCTCGCGGTCGTGCAGGCGAACGAGAGCGGCGGCTACCGCGGAGACACTCCGTTCGAGCTGATCGTGCGCAACGACAATGGTGAGTGGAGATCGTCGGGCAGGGGGGTCATCGATCTCGCCTACAGAGACAGTGTTTGGGCGATTCTGGGTACCGTGGACGGTGCAAACAGCCACATCGCAATCCGTGTGGCCCTGAAGGCTGAAGTCCCGGTCATGAATACCGCTGATACGGATCCCACGTTCGTCGAGACGAACATACCGTGGGTGCTCCGCAACATCACCGACGACCGAATGATGACCTACTTGCTGGCCGACTTTGCATACAAGAAACTTGGCCTGAAGAGAATCGCGGCCCTGCGGGCGGTGAACCGCTACGGACGGGTGAACATCGACGAGTTCAGAGATGGATCTACCCGTTTGGGTCATCCGCTGGTGGTCGAGCTGTCGTACGAGGAAGGGGACACGGACTTTGAAGCTCAGCTCGGACGTATCAGATCGCTCAACGTCGATGGGGTGTTCACCTACGGGAATTCGCTGGAGTCGGCCCTGATCCTAAAGCAGATGCGTGAAATGGGCATGGAGCAGTGGTTCTTCGGCAGCGACCGCATGGTGACCGGGGAGTTCCTGGAGATCGTAGGGCCGGATCACGGCAGGGTGGTGGCCGGATATCCCTATGACCCGAAAAGTGATGACCCGAAGCACGTGCAGTTCGTGCAAGACTTCAGAGCTGCGTACGGTGAGGATCCTGAAACATACGCCGCGCACGCCTATGATGGGATGAAGATGCTGATCGAAGCCACCGAAAGGGCAGGGTTGAACCGCGCGCTCATTCGCGACGAACTAGTGGCGATGAACCCGTACCACGGCGTCACCGGCATGCAGATCTACGACGCCGTGCTGAGTGACAGGAGTCCGGCGACGCTTGCCGTACTTTTAAACGGTCGGTTCGAGTTCTTCTCCCGGCAGTTTGTCTTGTCGGATGATTTTGAGGTACCGTTACCAACTTCACGCTGATCGGAGTCGGGAAACTCACTTCGACTGAGCTTATGCGGCTGCACCAGGTTTCCTCTCTCGCGATACTCTCGGCCTGTCAAACCGTGAGTCCCACCGCACAATCAAGTCAGTCCAATGAACCGCAACCTGTCCCGTCCGTCGTGGACACCCCGGTTGAGTTTGCCGGGCCCCGAGGTCGTGCCGCTCCCATTGACACAATAGACGAGATCCGCATAGGTCTGTTCGCTCCGAATGGGCCTGTGCATTCTGTAGGCGCGGCGATGTTCCTGGGCGCAGAGTTGGCGATCGAACAGTTCAACGCATCTGGTGGCTTCGATGGTGTCCCGCTCCGACTCGTGCAGCGCTGGGGCGATGATCCGTGGCGCGGTGGTTCCAAGGAGATGATCAAGCTCGTTTACGAGGACAGTGTGTGGGCGGTCATCGGCTCCGTGGATGGTGCGGCAACGCATGTGGCGGAACAGGTTGTGACGAAAGCATGGTTGCCGCTCCTGTCACCGGTCTCAGCCGACCCCACTCTCACCTACATCCGCATCCCCTGGATGTTTCGTCTCCCGCCGGATGACGAAGAGCAGGCGGCTGTTCTGTTGCGCGATGGAATAGTGGCGAAGTCGCTTTCCAATGTCGGCTTGATCACGTCTACAGATCATGACGGACGCATATTCGGAGAAGAAATGCGCGAACAGATGTCTGCTGCGCAAGTATCTCCGGCATTCCATCTGCAGGTTTCACCGCCGAATCTCGAACTTGGAGAAACAGCGCGGCGCGTAAGCTCCTTTGGTCCAGATGCTGTGGTTGTTCGACTTCCCGTCGATGAGGTGCTCGCGCTCTTCGACTCGTTCGAGTCCAATGGCCTCAATGTGCCGGTGTTGATCCCCTGGGTGCCGGGTCTGCAGCCCGCCGATCTCAACGGGCGATACTGCGGCCAAGTTATGTACGTCCTTCCGTTTTCCGATATCGAGAACCAGGCGTTCGCAGTCTTCAGCCGAGATTATTGGGAACGGTACGGAGAAAGCCCCACGCCGAGTGCCGCATATACGTTCGACGCGGTGAACCTCCTGGTTCAGTCTTTCACGAAGGACGGCGACGGCGCGGAGGACGGGCTGAACCGTGCACGTCTCCGCGACGCTCTAGCAGGCTCGAGTGGCTACGTCGGTGTTACAGGACCTTTCTCGTGGGACAATGCCGGCGGCAATCGTACTGAGCCGGTCATTCGGATTCTAGATGGTAGAGGATCGAGCAACTAGGAGTCACTACGCGTCGGTGATAACCGGATCTGGACATTGAGGCACCGAGAAGAAATGCTGAGTGGAACATTCATCAGAACCGGTCGCAAGGAATTCGACGAACTCGTTCCTTTGGTCTCGTCGTTCCTGGCGAAAGATGTTTTGGAGATGACGATCGACGGGAAGGCCGTGTCGGGCTTCAGAACGCCGGACGCCAAATCGATCTGGATCAGGGACCACAGCGACATGCTGAGGGCGGGTCGGTATTTCGTGGGCGACGTAACCAGCGTCGTCGAACACTTCGCCGAGACCCAGTCGGCCAGTGGTAGAATCTTCGACTACTTCTCGACCTTTCCCGAAAAGCTTCCGTCAGAAAGAGAGAATTGGACCAAGTACGTCCGTGTCCCCGTCGAAGCTGATGTCGAGTATAGGTTCGTAAAGGCCGCGTTCCTGGCGTGGCAGGCAAGTGGTGACGATGGTTGGATGAAGCGCCTGCTCCCACACATGGAGAAGGCGCTCGAGTACGTGACGACTCATCCATGGTATTGGGATCCGGATAGGGACCTGGTGAAGCGTGCCTACACAATCGATACCTGGGATTTCGCGTACACCGCTGGATCTCACGAGTGGCTTCAGTTCCAGATCGACGAGAACACGTTCTGGGGCATAATGCACGGCGACAACAGCGGTTACTACGAAGCGTTTCGGATTCTATCGACGCTGTATGACCGCTTTGGCGAAGCCGAGCGAAGCACTGCATGGGCTCATCGGGCGCAAGTCCTGCGGAAGAAAATGAACAGCCTTTGTTGGAACGGAGCCTTCTACACGCACTTCGTCAAACTGAGTGACGCGGAGATCAACGGTGTGGACGAAGCCGCCCAGCTAAGTCTCAGCAACCCCATGGACATCAACCGCGGCGCTGCTACGCATGAAATGGCAATCCGTATCATCCGGGAGTATCTGACCCGACGTGGAAAAACGAATGCTTTCGCGGAGTGGTTCTCCATCGATCCACCATTTCCCGACGGCATCTTTGGCGACGAAAAGCTCGTAGCCGGTGCTTACGTAAACGGAGGCATTATGCCGTTGGTGGGCGGAGAGTTGGCAAAGGCGGCCTTCGAGCACGGTGTCGAGGAGTACGGTGTAGACATTCTGAAGCGCTACCACGAGATGATCTCGAAGAGCGGAGAGACGTACTTGTGGTATTTCCCCGACGGCTCGCCCGCAACAGTCGAAACCAGCACGAGTCCCGATGCCGAACCCACCGACGGCTGGGGATCGAGTGCGATGCTGTGGGCGCTGGTCACAGGCCTTGCTGGCGTAGAGGATCTGGGTAAGGGCTTCGATGCAGTCCGCTTATCACCTCGCTGGCCTGCAGCTGACGTACGAGACGCTCAGGTTCGGGTTGCGTATGAGAATTCAGGGAGGAGCCTCGGCTACGAGTATCGGTGCGGGGACGGCGGTATCGAACTAGTGATCGTCTCCCCTAGGTGTGAGGCTCAGTTTCACATTTTGCTTCCTTCGGGGGTGCCGGGTGGATCGGTGAAGCTGGATGGCAAAGAGATACCATCGGAGACATTCAGTATCGAAACCAGCAGGTATGTTGATTTCTCTGCGCAGGTGAGCGGCGAGGCGGTGATTAGCGTCGGGTTTCGTTAACCTCGTAGAAACGAACATCCGGCATTGGGTAGTGTTTGCGGTTCTGAGTCCACAAGTAGAGTCCAGAAGTGGTGGCCGCTGCGGCTATGAGTTCAGCAGCGATCTCCACTTTGTGCGATTTGGCATAGCGGGCCAAGCAAGCGCCGGCGATGCGTCCCGTAAGAGAATCCAGCACCACTTCACCACGAGACTGTGTGCTCTGGTGCCAAGTCGATAGTTTCCTCTCTCCGAGAGGAATTGCTATGACGATTGCGGAATCCTTAGGGCGTGTGCGAGTAATCCACTTGGCGGAGAATGCTCCTCCCGTCTTTCACACTGTGGCAACCGAACTCGCGACGATTAGCGGTGGCGAAGTTGTGATTGGCAGTGAGGCGGCCGCGGAAATACGTGGATCGGGCAGTTTCCACATACGGCCCGGAGTTTCGCACCTGCCGGCCAAGATACTTGAGGCCCTGAGCGCCGACGGCAATCGCAACGGCGTGTTCTTCGAGCTAGGACAGGATGGCTCCGGCGAGATCGCTGCGACACACACGCGATTCCTCTATTCGTTTGTGACCTACCTGCTGCGCGACCTGGCGGACGAGGACATAGCTGGTGTATCCAACGGCAAGTTCTTCCGATCCACGTTCTCCTGGAACCGGCCGACGTACGACTACTTCCTTACACAGGAAGGTCGGATACAGAGGAACCTGAACCGGGAGACCTACGTTCGACGGTTGGCGGAGTCCGGCTTCACGCATCTGGAGGTGAACGGTCTGGCATTCCCCGAAGGGCTCGAGAGCGGGCCTACCGGCGAAGCCTATCCGATGTTCTACACCTACTGTCCGGCCCTGGACCAGTTCGTCTCGAGTGAGTTGAACGAGGGGCTCTATGCCGAAGGCCACCTGTCGGCGAACCTTGGATACTTGAAGAGCAACGCGGACCTGGCGCGGAAATACGGCCTAGTGCCAGGCCTGTTGTGCTTCGAGCCGCGTTCTGTGCCAGAGGAGTTTTTCGAGCGCTACCCCATGCTTCGCGGCGCACGTGTCGACCATCCGTTCCGGAGCTTCAAACCGCGCTATAACATGACCGTCGCCCACCCATTGGTGAGGAAACACTACGCGGAGATGATGCGAAGACTGATCGAGGCAGTGCCGGAGCTTGGATTCCTGTCGGTGTGGACAAACGACAGCGGTGCCGGCTTTGAGCACACAGAGTCGCTGTACGTGGGGCGAAACGGCGGTGCGTACTTGATCAGAGAGTGGAAGGATCAGTCTCAAATCGCAGATGCCGCGGCCGACAACGCGCTACAGTTCCTTTCGGCACTTCGCGACTCCGCCAGAGAGGTCAATCCGCATTTCCGAGTTTGCACGCGACTGGAGTCGTTCTATGGAGAACACGATCAGATATGGAACGGGCTGCGTGACGGGTTGGACGCTGAAGCGACGTCTCTCGTCTCGCGCGGGTGGGACATGCCGTACACACATGCGGCGTATCCTGATTCCAGATCGTTCGTGAGCGGTACTGTCCATCAGCAAGCGTATGACGCTAGGGAGACCGAGTTGGCAATCGAGTTGGAGGGGCGAGACTCCCGAGCGCATTTCTACTTTGCGGCTGGACCGAATACCCTGTTCGCTCCCCTGGTTGGCATACCATATCCCAGGCTGACGCACCGCCGCCTGAAGCTTCTGCAGGAGAACGGAGTCAAATATCTGGCCCAGGTGGGTGGTACCAATCCGCCGGAACAGGTCCCCTACAATGTCAACCACGAGGTTTTGCGCGCCTTCCAGTTCGATCCCGAGTTGGACGCGGACAAGGCAATAGAGCGCATCGTCCGCCGCTGGGTGGGAGTGCTTTTCGCGGAGGACCTGCGGCGGGCCTGGGCGCAGTGTGAGAAGGCGATCCTGGAGTTTCCGCACGTGACGCCGCTCTACTCGACCTACGGTTTCGTGTGGTATCGCCTGTGGGTACGTCCGTTGGTGCCGAACATCGAGGCAATTCCCGAAGCGGACCGTGCATACTACGAGGATTTCATGTGCACCACCCCACACAATCCCAACAACGTCGATCTGAGCCGGGATGTTCTCTTCCAACTGACGACGGTTGCCGACTGCCGGAAGTCATTGGCCAGGATCGACGAGAACGTGTTGGAACCGTTGGATGCTGCAGTCGGAATACTCGAGGGAATTCATAGCGCTGCAAGGGGCACTCTCGGAGAGCACAACGTCATCGAGGACACACTCGTGCGACTCGAAGCGTTGCGGTGTTGGTTCATCACGCAGCGGAGTGTTGCGGCATGGGTGGTTGGCGTGTGCGGTTTCATGGAGGCTGTCGACGGGGCAGAGCGAGACGCGTGCAAGTCTCTCTTGGATGAGATGATCGGCAAGGAACTAGACAACACAGACCGGCTGATCGAACTGTTGGATTCGGACGTGGAGTTCTTGGCAACAACAGAGCTGACCGAGACCCCTCTGATGCACGGACAGAATCTAACGGAGTTATTGGTGCGGCGGAAACATCTCATGCAGGTGCATCGCGCAGACGAGCCATACATCGACCCGCAGTATATCGAGAGGAAAGCCGCGGAGAAGCGCGGATGAACTCACGCGAACGTCTTTTGACTGCACTCGATGGTGGTGTACCTGATCGGTTGCCGGCCACCACCCACCATTTGATGCGATCATTCCTGGACACCTACTTGGATGGTGCGTCCGAAGCAGAGTTTTTCGACATGTTCGGCCTCGATCCAACAAAGTGGGTGTGGGACTCGAAGCCCAATGAGGCCATCGGCGACTTTTGGCTCTCAGGCGAGGGCGGTGCATGCTGGATCTGTTCTGACAACTGGCGGATCGAAGTGACGAAACACTCCAGTTCGCGCAACAACGCCACTCGGTATGACATCCTGACGCCTCGAGGGACTCTCACCACCGTCTTGGAGGAGACGCACCAAACAGCTTGGGTGGTCGAGCGGCTGGTCAAGAACAAGACCGACATCGAACTCATTCGAGACTACGCTCCGAGACCGCTCTGTGATGTCGAAAAGGTCAACCGCCATGCGGCTGAATGGGGTGAGCGCGGAATCATCCGCGGTTCGGCTCCGAGTTTTGAGATCTACGGTCAACCCGGCTGCTGGCAAGATGCGGCCGTGTTGTTCGGCATCGAAGAGTTGATTTTGGAGTCGTTCGACGACCCGGAATGGGTGCATGAGTTCCTGAGGATCCTCAAGCAGCGCAAGCTCTCAACAATTGCCTCTATGAGGGGAGCAGAGTTCGACATCATCGAACTCGGCGGAGGCGATGCATCGTCGACAGTGATATCGCCGAAGATCTTCGATGAATTCG
>JBDGYW010000080.1:0-14168 GCA_039588935.1 Gemmatimonadota bacterium
TGTCCCAATTACCATGTTTGACTTCTGGATCGGCGCGGACGATCTGACACCGGTTGCCCGGTCAGACCACCTGGTGTTGGGGTTCGAACAGTGGCTCAGCCGTGACATTTCGCTAACGGTAGAAGGATTCAAGAAGACCTATGACAGTCTGTTGGTGCAGAACGATTGGGACGATCCAAAAGTGCGGGGCGACGAGTTCGATTTGGCATGGGGAGATGCGCATGGCGTCGATGTCTTGGTCAGAAAGTACGAGGGCAGAATCACCGGATGGATTGCCTATGGATACGTGAAGGCAGACCGTCATACTGCCGAGCAGTCATTTCCTCCTCCGCACGATCGCAGACACACTCTGGACATCGTGATTCAGACGCGAGGGCCCCTCGGCAGTAACATGGGAATACGATGGGGCTTCGGATCGTCACTCCCGTATACCGGAATTACAGGCCAGTGGCTGCACAGGGAGTACAATGCTGAGCTCCACGCGTTTGACTGGTACGAGGACGAGGTGGTCAGCTCAACACTCTATGGGGAGCGCTTCCCACACTACTCTCGGCTGGATATCGGATTCCGCTGGGAGGTCGAAAAGTGGGGTGCAACATGGCGCCCGTACTTGCAGCTGGTGAACGCATATAATCGCGCAAATGTGTGGGTCTATTCTTTTGACTACGACCACGCTCCGCCGACCCGCACCGGCTTCTCGCAGCTTCCAATCCTGCCGACGATCGGTGTGGAGTTCGAGTGGTGAGTATAGCAAGCCATCCTTGTTTCGTGCGTTGGGTGAGTGTGCTGCTGCTGGTGACTGCAGCGAGCGGGTGCGATCTAACCGACACGGTCGTGCCGGTTGGGGAGCCTGTCGTAGTGGTGCACGGAGTGATCAGACCGGATCTTCCGGAGGAGTTCCACGGCCGGCAGTACATCGTGGTCGAGCGGTCGTTGGTAGGGCTTCTGAACCCAGCCGACGGTACCGAATTCGATTCGACCGGAGTACACGTTTACATAACTGCCGAGAAGTCCGAAGACGGTCGCTTCCACCGTGCCGATTCCCTGACCATCCCGTACGGCGGGTACCCATCCGTGCCAGTCGAAAATGCTACGGTGTTGGTGGCGAATCTCGATCTGCCTGACGACACTTGCGGCAGTGAGGTCCAATTCCTCGAGAATCCTGGCAATCCCGTGAAAGCCAGCGCCACAGGGCCGGGTATCTACTGGGGGCCGCAGAACTGCCCGACCATGCGAGCTGGTGACAGACTGGCACTCACGGTCGAAACCCCTGAGGGCGAGATCGTGACCGGGCTTACGGTGGTGCCCGCGATGGACGCGGCATACTTATTGGTTCCCGGTGATTCGATCTCATTCGGGACCGAACACATAGCCACCTTCAATCGCGATAGGGACACGCTCGAGATCGGGATCGAGGCGCAAGCCGGGCGCCTTCTTCAGTTCGAGGTACGTCGCTTGGGCGATCTCACAGACTTCGGCACGAAGATCTACGTGGATACCACGGCCTTCAGGCTGCCCGCTCACGTGGTGAATACTTTCGTAATCGGAGATGAGGATGACGTGTTCCGGGCCGGACGCGATTACATAGTCTCAGTCGCGTTGACAGACCAGAACTACTTCGACTATTCCCGCTCGAGGAATAACACCTTTACCGGGCGCGGCTTCATCAATCGGCTGACCGGCGGCATCGGAATCTTCGGCAGTCTCGTTGCGTCATCCACGAAGATGAAGGCGGTCGGCAACATCGACGACCCGCGCGAGGGCTCCTATACCCTGCGGGGCACCTACGGCGAAGACGTCACTATTGACCTGCGGTGGGACCTCTATCTCGCCCTCTCCAACGATAGCACTGGGTTCTCAGCCTTTGTCGATGGGAGCTGGCTGTTTCGCGATATAAGAAGGAGCATCGACGGATACTTTGCGGGCAATGAGTTCACCGGGGTGATCATCGACACCGTGAGCGGGGCTGTGCGAGCCGATACGTTGCGGGGCGTTCGCCAGGATGGTGAGTCATGGCAGGTAATCGTCTTCAGCCAGTGCGGTTCGGCGGAGAATTCCAAACCGTGCGGGGATGATCGCACTATCATATTCCGAGGCACGATGGAGCAGCGCTAGAATGAGTACTCATACCCCCTCACTTCGTTGTAGACGCCTTTGTCCGCTGCTTCGCACCCTTTCGGTCGCGCTCCCTTTCGTTCTTGCCGCTTGCGATCTCACGCCCGCCGAGATCCCGCTCGGCGATCCGATAGTCGTAGTGCACGGTGTGATGCGTTCGGACAAGACTCATCAGTTCATAGTCGTGGAGAGGTCGTTTACAGGAGACATTGAAGACGTGTTCCTGGGCTACACCATTCCTACGGATGGCGCTCCGGCGGTCCCGATCCGCGTGGCAACGGTGCAGGTCACCAACGTGGACCTGCCGGATGATCCGTGCGGAAGTCCGGTGGGCTTCGTGGAAGACATAAATGATCCCGAGGTCGAGGAACGCTTCGGCGTGTATTGGGCGCCCGCGGGATGCCCCACGATGCGTCCGGGAGACAGTTTGGAACTGATGGTCGAGACGCTGGACGGAGAGGTTGTCACGGGCGCCGCCCTCGTTACTGGCATGAACTCGGCATCGCTGTCGGTGCTGGGGGAGACAGTGCCGTTCGGCTCAGACACGGTGATCACGTTCAACCGGGATCGTGACATCTTGAGGCTGAATGTTGAGCCGATCGCGGGACGACTACTGCAGATCGGAGTTTTCCGGGTGGGCCAACTCGACATGGCCAACGGTGAGGATGTCTGGCCCGGGGCGCGGATTCATGCGGACACTATGGACCTGGCGATCCCTGGAGACCTGGTGGACGCAGGCGGGTGGAGTGACGGAGGAGACGTCTTCCGGGCAGGGAGGGACTACCTCATGGTCGCGGCCGTCACGGACGCGAGTTACTACGACTTCAGCCGTTCGCACAGCAACAGATTTACAGGCAGGGGGTTCCTAAATCGGTTGAGTGGTGGGGTCGGAGTGTTCGGAAGCCTTGCGGCAGCCTCTTTGCCCCTGAGGGTGATCGGCGAATTCGACGACGAACGAGAGGGTGAGTACTGGCTGCGTGGAGCCGTCCAAGGCATCAACGTCGACGCCATCCTCACGGTATATGCTGTTCGGTCTGCCGATGAGACGGAAGCTTCAGCGCTGCTGACCGGTGATTGGGTCTCTAGACAGGAAATCCCGGACAGCGAGGGCGACATCGGTTGGCTACCGTCCTATCAGGAGCGACTCCTCTTTGAGGGTACGATCGACGGAGACCACTTCAGCCTGGTTGCCTATCAGCCCGGTGAGGACGGAGTAAAGCGTATCAAGCTCGCAGGCGACCGACACCCTGACGCTTCCTTCGTGCTATCGGTTGCAGACACGATGCGCGTCAGAACCGTACCCCTGGGCACAGTTACCGTTACGCAGCGCTAGCGCAAGAATTGACTTTGAAGCTCGCCGGCTAGCGTCCTCGCGCCGCGAAGGTTACTCTAGCCTGATGCCAGTGGATCCCGACGGCAAGAACACGCACAAACGCTTCGAGCCTTCATGGAGCGATATCAGGGCGCGCCAAGCCGGCGAGTTGACGCGCGGCTCCAGCCACTGGGATGTGCTGCTGGAAACTGCCGCGGATGCCGAATTGAAGGCGGTGCGCGGCCGAATACACTTCATATCCGGCAACCTGCACAGGCTATCCGGCTGGATCTTCCTCGAATGGTCTGAAAAGGAGATCGAGTCGCGGTTTTCCGGCTTTTCAGCACAGGATCTGTGGAATCTGCTGAAATCGCTTGGCGGAGAATAGTCCCTTGGCGCAAACAATATCTCCGCGTCATCAGTATCCTGCATTTTCCGTACGCATCTAACGACTTGAACCTAGAAACTGCCCACATCTTGAGTCGCTGTAACGGATTTCTTGCATTTTCTGCACAAATACATTGACACTAGTGCATGCCAGCTGTATTGTGCTGTGGTAAGAACGCCACATCGCCATTGATGGTGGTCTGAACAGACACCATTTGGGAGAAACAAAGATGTCAGCACGTAAGTCACTGATTGTACCTGGTCCAGACAAAACAACGGCAATAAGAGGTCTGGCCATCGACACGAAGGGTGCGTCCGAGAAAGACATTCTCGAACTATCCGACGAACTTGAGGTCGATTTCCTGCGTCTCCAGTTCACCGACGTTACAGGTATCAACAAGAATGTCGAGGTGCCCCGCAGTCAGTTCCCGAAGGCGGTGGCGGGCGACATCATGTTCGATGGATCGTCGATCGAAGGGTTTGCGAGGATCGAGGAGAGCGACATGGTGTTGAAGCCCGATTTCGACACGTTCAAGGTCTTTCCGTACGACGATGAAGGTGGGAGGGTCGCGCGGATGATCTGCGACATCTACAATCCTGACGGGTCTCCGTTTCCTGGATGTCCGCGCCTTACGCTGAAGAGGCAGATCGATCGCGCCAAGGCGCTTGGATACGAGATGATGGCAGGTTGTGAGGCGGAGTTTTTCATCTTTCACCTGGATGAGAACGGGAATGCGTCGCTGGAAACCCAGGATGCCGGCGGGTATTTTGACCTGGCTCCGGTGGACAAGGCCGAGCCAATTCGCCGTCTGATGATTCACGATCTCGACCATCTCGGCTTCCAGGTCGAGGCTGGGCATCATGAGGTCGCCCGCGGCCAGCACGAGGTGGACTTTCGCTACGCGGATGCACTCACCACGGCCGACAACCTTGCCACATTCAAGTTCATAGTGCGCACCATCGCGTACCGACACGGGTTTCTTGCCACGTTCATGCCCAAACCGATCGAGGGTCAGAATGGGTCCGGCATGCACACGCATCAGTCACTTTTCAAAGACGGAAAGAACGCCTTCTTCGATCCAAAGGCTCGGTGGGAAATCTCTGAAGTAGGCCTCGGCTACATTGCCGGCCTGCTGAGGCATGCCCGCAGTTTCTGCGCAGTCACCAATCCGTTGGTGAACAGCTTCAAGCGTCTCGTGCCCGGATACGAGGCTCCTACAAACGTTGCCTGGAGCATGCGCAATCGTTCGCCGTTGGTGCGTATTCCGGACCGACGGGGTCAGAGCACACGTTGTGAGGTGAGGATGCCGGATCCTTCGGCAAACCCGTACTTGGCTTTGACCGTTCAGCTTGCCGCGGGCCTCGAAGGAGTAGAGAAAGGTCTCATGCCGCCGGATCCAGTCAACAAGAACATCTTCACCATGAGTCATCGAGAGCGGCGTCGCTACCGCATCGATGAACTGCCGCGGGATCTGCACGAGGCCCTAGACTGTCTGGAGAAAGACAAGGAAATTAGGGCAGCCCTGGGTGAGCATGTTTACGAGCGGTTCATGGAAGCGAAGCGTAGTGAATGGCTCGAATATTCTGCAATGGTCAGTAGCTGGGAAGTGGACAGGTATTTGGGGGCATTCTGAGCTTGCGCGCCGCAGAGCCATCACACTTCAAACGCTAGGTTCGCCCCGATGCAGCCCTGCGGCCTCGGGGCGTTCCTTGTAGGTTTGACTCCGGCAACACATGAGATGCGTCCATTCTGTCACAATCATCCTTGCGCTGCTCTGCCCCGCGGCGGCTTTTGCGCAAGAAGCGCAGCGTCCCGACGCACCAGTTGTGGACACTATTGTAGTGGTCACTCGAAATGTGTTTGAGGATGCGGAAGCACGCACCAACGTCCTGTTTCGGGCCGCGAATTCCATTCATTTCACTACCAGGGTCTCAGTTGTACGGCGAGAGCTTCTGTTTCGCCCTGGAGAATCGTACGACTCTGCTCTTGTAGCTGAGACCGCACGAAACCTTCGGCGCCTCGGGATCTTCTGGGACGTAACAATCGATAGCGTACGCATCGGCTCGAGGCTAGCAGTGATAGTGACAACGGCGGACGGGTGGTCCACACAACCACAGCTAAACGCCAACTCGACGGGAGGGACCCTCAGCTGGTCTGTCGGCCTGGCCGAGAGGAACTTGCTCGGCACTGCTACGCGGGCAGGAGCGTTCTATAGAGACGAACCGGACCGCACCGCCACCACGTTCAGCCTGGGCATGGATCGAGCGTTCGGTTCTCCTGTCGCGGTCGGCGGCTTGTTTGATCATCTCAGTGATGGCGACCGTGGAGGGTGGAACTTAGGCATACCTTGACGGGCGCTAACGGACCGACAGTCTTTCCAATTGTTCGGCGCGGCCGGCCGCGAGAGAATCCTGCGCTATCGCGATGGAATTCTGTCAGACTCGGTTCAACGTCGCTCCGTTCTACAGTCGATCAACTTCGGACATGCCATTCGGGCAAGCGCAGCGGGGTACGTGCGTGTTGGAGTGGTAGGGCAGATCCTTCGTGCGGAACATGTCACGTACGCCGATACTGGAATGGCGATCCCCGACAGTGTCACCGGCGTTGTGGGTGTGTTCGGCGAGATGAGCCTCGCTCGTTACAAGGTCGTCACTCATTACAATGGATTCGCGCGGGATTTCGATGTCGACTTGAGTTCACGCCTCACGATGACCGCCTGGCTCGCACCAGCAGCGTTTGGATACGAGGAAACAGGTGTGGGTGCCGCCTTCGGAGTTCAAACTGGAATTCCGATCGGCCGCGGGTTTGCGGCAATTCAGGCGCACGCGAACGCGCTTTTCAGTTCATCCGGAGTAGATTCCGGGCAGGCGTGGGTGGGGCTGACCGTC
This sequence comes from Gemmatimonadota bacterium, assembly GCA_039588935.1. Taxonomy (GTDB): domain Bacteria; phylum Gemmatimonadota; class Gemmatimonadetes; order Gemmatimonadales; family GWC2-71-9; genus JBDGYW01. The sequence continues at coordinate 6,704 of JBDGYW010000080.1, forward strand.
GCGGCGTTGCCGATTCCGCGACATGCAACCGTATTCCATATCGAGGCGGGAGCGCAACGTGAGGTCGCGTACGGTTCTGAGTTCGACATCGGTCATGGGGTCGGTCCCAGGGCATTCGGGCCTCACTCGTTCACAGGCACGCGGATGATCTGGGGGGCACTGGAGCACCGCGCATTTGCTGTCGATGAAGTGCTCGGGGTGTTGGGCATTGGCTTTGCAGCCTTTGTGGACTACGGCGGGGCTTGGTTCGAAAACCAACCCAGAAGACTGGGCGGAGACGTAGGGCTTGGCCTCCGCTTCGGACCCACTCGGGCCACAGGTCCGAACGTGGGGCGAGTAGATCTCGCCTACAAGTTCGGTGAGGGCTTTGACGGAAGTCGATGGGTGGTGAGCTTCGGAAGAGGCTTTGCATTCTGATTTGACCTTCCTCGGGGATTGTCGATGAGCGAACAATTCGAAGAGAATGGTTCGGAGGCGATGCCCCAATCCGCCCAGCTCCTGAACACGGTGCTCAAAGCCTCGAGCGATGGCATAGTGATCACGGACGTGCACGGAACCGTGATCGAGGCCAGCGAGTCCTTCTTAGCAATTCTGGGTCTCGATCGACGTGACGTCATCGCGGGCAGCCTGGGTGCGCGGCTGGCGGAATTGAGCCCCGAAGCGGGCAAACGCTGGATCGAGTTGCAGCAACGTGTTCAATCTGACGCTCGTCGTGGAGATTGCGAGCTCGAGCTGGCCACGCCCAACGGGACGAGACGCTTGAGCGTTACTGTGTCGGCACGAGACGTGATGGAACACGAGAGTGCCGGAGGCCTGGTCAGTATCTGGCGTGACGAGACCGAGCGCAGGCGTGAGAAGATGGACCTTCGGTTCACTCAGCATGCGGTGGATCGAGCCACAGAATGCATTCTCTTGATGCGGTCTGATGGAAGGCTTTACTACGCAAACCAGGCTGCATGCCGAACCCTGGGTTATTCCGCAGAAGAGCTGTTGTCGCTGACGATCCACGACATAGACATGGGCCTGGGTGCAGAGGATTGGTCAGCTCATTGGGAAGACATCAAACGCCGAGGTTCATTCACGAACGAGTCGTTGTTCCGTACCGGTGAAGGCGAAGCTATTCCGGTCGAAGTGTCGATTAGCTATCGGAAGGTTGGCACTGAGTCGTTTGCATATTCGGTCGCACGAGACATTTCGAAACGCCGACAAGCCGAGGAGGCGTTGCGTCTGATAGAGGATCGATATGCGATGGCGACCAGGGCGGCTCGTACCGGGGTTTGGGACTGGGATCTCCGAACCCGACTGTTCTTTGTCGATCCGATCATCATGCAGCTCCTGGGATATGAGGACGAGGAATTCCCTGGTGACATTCAGGGGTGGAGTCGACGCATACATCCAGGTGATCGCGAAGCGGCTGACGAAGCAGCCAAAGCTTGTCTGGCCGGAACAACCTCGGAGTATTCTCTCGAACACCGTATGCTGCATAAGGACGGGACGGTTCGTTGGATTTTGGCCCGAGGCAAAGTGGTTCGCGATGCTGCGGGTAATCCGATCAGGGTAGTCGGCACAAACACCGACATCACAGAGCGACGACAAGCAGAGGAGGAACTTCGCGAGTTCCGGGAGATTGCGGACAACGCCAACTATGGCATGGCAGTGGCAGACTTGGCGGGCAAACTACTGTACCTCAACACGAATTTCGCGAGCGTTCACGGGTACACTGTTGATGAACTCCTCGGGGAGAACCTCGCTGTGTTGCACAATGACGACCAGATGAATGCCGCTCAAGAAGTAAACGCTAGTCTGCTCCGAGATGGAAAGTATGGTCCTACAGAAGTGTGGCACACGCGCAGGGACGGTACGGTCTTCCCGATGCTCGTGAACGGCATAAAAATTCCCGCCGATCGAGGGGCACCGACGATACTCGCGACAACTGCGGTCGATATCAGTGCTCGTGTCCGAGCTGAGAAAGCACTCAAGGTCAGGGAGCATCAACAGGCTGTGGTTGCGACGCTTGGCCGCAATGCGTTGGCGAGCGGTGATCTCGATATGCTAATGGCTGAAACCGTCAGATCCGTAATCGCCACCCTTGAAATCGGTCTTTGCGGTGTCGTTGAGTTGTCCGCTGACGGCAAGGAATTCGGATTGCGTGAAGGAGTGGGTTGGAAAGCCGGCGAGGTCGGCCGGGCCGTATTTGCCGCCGACCCGGAGTGGCAGGGTGGTCTGGCACTCCGAATGGCTCAGACCATTGTCGTTGAGGATGCTAAGGAAGAAGTTCGGTTCGACCAGCCATCTCTGTTCAAAGAGCACGGAGTGGTAAGCTCTGTAGCTGTGCCGATTCGCGGCTGGGGGCGCCCCTTTGGTGTCTTGACGGCGTGCGACGATCACCGAAGAGCCTTTGATGGTGACGATGTCAATTTCTTGGAAGGTGTTGCCAACATCCTGGCGCATGCGTTGGAGCGCAGTCAGGCCGAGGAGGCTCTGGCATCTTCGCAGGAACGCCTACGGAATCTCGCCGCCAGACTCCACGCGGTACGTGAGGAGGAGAGGACGGTGATCGCGCGTGAGATTCATGACCAGCTAGGTCAGGCGCTCACCGGGTTGAAGATGGATCTTTCTTGGCTCATGCGTAGGTTGCCCGAGGAAGAAACGGTTCGCGACAGGGCAAATTCGATGCTGGCCCTCCTCGATTCCACGGTCGATTCGGTCCGCTCGATATCCACCGAATTGAGGCCTCCGATTCTGGACGATCTCGGATTGGAAGCGGCGGTAGAGTGGCAGACCACTGAATTCGGCAGGCAGTCCGGGATCAACTGTCACCTCGAACTTCGTATCGGCGACAGGTTCGTCGAGAACGAGCATGCGACCGCAGCATTTCGAATCCTACAGGAGGCTCTCATAAACGTAGCGCGCCACGCGCATGCTGAGAATGTGACGGTTGAGATCAAACTTGTTGGGGATACGCTACTGCTCGTGGTTACCGACGACGGCTGTGGTATTGGTGATGCCACTCTTTCCAGCGCGCATTCGATCGGGTTGATTGGAATGCGCGAACGAGCCGCCGCCCTCGGTGGCGTGGTCAACATCTCTCAGTTGCCCGCTGGCGGGACAAGAGTCAAGCTCGAACTGCCTCTCGAGCGAAGATATGTTGGAGAAGCATCGTGATTCGTTTGCTCATTGCCGATGACCATCCAATCGTGCGCGAGGGACTGAAGCGCATCATCGCCGAATGTCCAGACATGGATCTGGTGGGTGAAGCGGTGGACGGAGGGGAGGCTCTGGCAAAATGCGCCGAACACAATGTGGACGTGCTTCTTCTCGATGTGTCTATGCCCGGTCCGGGCTTTCTCGAGACGATGCGCCGTTTGAAAGATGAACAACCCGAGATCCGAGTGTTGGTGCTGAGCGTGCACTCCGAGGATCAATATGCAGTGCGAGCCCTACGGCTGGGGGCGTCCGGTTATCTCACCAAAGACCATTCCCCCAACGAACTCGCCGGAGCAATTCGCCGAGCCTACCGGGGGGGTAAGTACGTGACGGAATCCCTGGCGGAGCGCTTGGCGTTCGAGCTGGAAGCCGGTCGCGAGATGTTGCCACATGCAGCGTTGTCGAATCGGGAATACCAGGTCCTCTGCAAGCTTGGTTCTGGAACGAGCGTCAAGGAGACTGCAGCCGAGCTGGGTCTCAGTCCCAAGACCGTGAGCACTTACAGGATGCGGGTTCTGGCGAAGATGGACTTGAAGTCCAACGCCGAGTTGATTCGCTATGTGCTCCGGCACGGGTTGGTGGATTAGTAGAAAGAGGGGCGACACCGGCCAAAGTCGTGATTCCGTAGTCCTGCTGCCTACTAGAGTAATCTCTCGCCTACAGAGCGACGACTCAGCGTCCTACCGAGATAGCGGTGCACGACTGATAGCACCAATGAATGCTAGGACATACTCCTTACACATGAACTTGTCTTCATCTGCTGTCGTACGCGCCGGTGATGTGGAAACTGAGACGAAGAAGCCACGTACCTTCCTGATTGTAGACGACTCGGCCGTGATCCGCCGCCGGCTGATAAGCTTGCTGTCTGAGATCGAGGGTGTGCAGCTCGTTGGTGAGGCCGTCGATGCCATGACTGGGGCAGACATGATTCGCCAACTGCACCCTGATGTGGTGATACTCGATATCCGGATGCCCGAACGGATTGGTATCGGATTACTCGAGGCCATTAAGGATAGTGCAGACCTTCCCACGGTCATGATCCTCACCAACTATCCATACACTGCGTATCGGAAACGCTGTATGGAACTTGGTGCCAGCCATTTCTTCGACAAATCCACAGAGTTCGTTGAGTTGGAGAAGACTGTGCAAGAATTGGCGAGGGCTTGCGGTTAGCTGCGGCAGCACGCCACACCCCACGGAGCAAATCGGCGGCGCCAGCACCGCCGCTTGAGTAATGATCCCTCTCATGCGAAGTTGTGTTCCTAAGGCGCCGTAGCCAAGTGGTAAGGCGGGGGTCTGCAAAACCTCTATTCGGCAGTTCGAATCTGCCCGGCGCCTCTGGGGTTTCCGGCCTCTGATCCGGAGAGTTGGGAAGGTTCTTGGGAAGGAAACGCTGGGGTTGTTGATGGGTGTCGTGTGTCCGCCCATCCTCGGTTACAGCTCCCGGGCCAGCAGATCTCCGAGAATCCGCAGAATCGTTTCGCTTCCGTCGTTTGCCGCCTCCTGCCAGTTCGATGCACTGCAACAAGCGCGCGTGTCGGGCAGGGCCAAACACGCGAATTGACTCAGTGTTATCTGTAGTTGACTCCCGGTGTTTATGGTGCTATTCGAGATGTGAAGTGAAACGCGCTGGTGGCCTCTGGCCCCGCCGCCTGACTGACGCCGTAGTAGACGCATTGCCGGTTACGTACTGGCCACCCTGAGGGTTTGGCATTGCCGCAGTAACACGGTATCGCATATCTGGAGGTGTTGTCGTGAGGATACGCGCCGTATTGACAGCTCTGGTCCTTGGCGTTCTGGCCTGCGAAGAAGCGGGAGGCCCGGAACATATGGTGGATGGCCTTCTTGCTCTCGCGCCCGCATTCGAAAGCGACCTTGCCTCACTGATCGATGTTGAATCTGTGCGCTGCCTCCTGTTACGAGAAGCGACTGAAGAAGTTGTGGTTGACACGGTGGTCCGGGGAGATTTTCAGTCGGGCACAGTCGAACTAGTCTTGACCGTGCCAGTGCAGTCGGATGGTGAAGTGTTCTTGTTGACACTCACGCTCATAAGTCCTGAAGGGGACACGGTGTTTCAGGGTGGGCCTCTGGAGGTGACAGCGGCGGTAGGCTCCGGGGAACCGCAGGAGATCCCGGTACCGCTCGGCTACGTCGGAGTCGGCAGCGATGCAGTTGAGGTCCAGATTTTGGAGGCTCCTGCAGCGTTGTACTATGGCGAAACGGTCACCTTAGTCGCAGAGGCTCTGGACGATGAAGGCGAGCCGATTGTAGGGACGCCCATAGTGTGGGTTTCGCGGGATACGACGATGGCTGTGGTTGCGGACAGGTTCCAGGGGCAAGTGGTGGGCACGTCGCGGGAGGGTTCGGTTCAAATTGAGGCGCAGTTGCTGACGGGTCAGACCGACGTGGCGTCGCTCTCCCTCACGCAACGTGCTGCGACGGTAGAGGTTGCACCCGACGCCGCAACACTCGAATCGTTTGGTGAAACGTTGGAGCTGATGGCAGTCGCCAGCGATGGTGACGGAGTTGCGATTGCCGACAAGGAGTTCACTTGGGCGTCATCGGACGAGAGTGTTGCGACAGTCAGCGATTCAGGACTGGTGACTGCGGCGGCGACCGGATCGGCCACGATCACGGCTACAGTTGACGGTGTGTTGGGATCAGCAACAGTCACAGTAGCGCAGGTGGGTGCGGCGGTGGAAGTGACACCCGAAACCGCTACACTGGCTTCAGTTGGCGAGACAATGCAGTTGACCGCTACAGCAAAGGACGCCAACGGCAATGTGATTTTGGACAGGACGTTCACTTGGACGCCGTCGGATGAGAGTATTGCGACAGTCAGTGAATCAGGACTTGTGACAGCGGTTGCAGCTGGATCGGCCACGATCACGGCTACCACCGACGGTGTGTCGGGTTCAGCGACAGTGACGGTAGCGCAGGTGGTGGTCGCGTCGGTAGAGGTAACACCCACCGCTGCAACGCTCAGTTCTGTTGGTGAGACGGTGCAGCTAACGGCTACAGCAACTGATGCCGACGGCAATGTGATTCCGGGGATGACGTTCACTTGGACGCCATCGGACGAGAGTATCGTGACAGTGAGCACGTCGGGATTGGCAACTGCGGTTGCGAACGGCACGGCGACGATCACGGCCACCGCTCAAGATGCTTCAGGCACGGCAACGGTAACGGTGTCACAGGAGTTGGAGGCGGTGGAGGTGACACCCGAGGGTGCAACGCTGAATGCTATTGGTGGGACGGTGCAGCTCACGGCTACCGCCAGGGATGCCAACGGATACGCTATTGGCGGAAAGACCTTCAGCTGGACCGATCTCAACCCCAACGTCGCGACAGTAGATCAGTCGGGAGTTGTGACAGCGGTGGAAACCGGCCAGGCGACCATTCAAGCCACAGTGGAGGAGGTACCCGGATACGCGCTTGTGACCGTGTCTGTGCCTGGGGTGGCCCCGGTAACCTCGTGGTCCTATGACAACCCTCCAGCTCCCGAGTACTGGGACGTTTGGGGCACCTCATCGAGTGACATCTATGCCGTCGGATACGGTGGCAGGATCACGCATTACGATGGGACAACCTGGAGCGAAATGACGAGCGGTACGACCACGGATTTCAATGGCGTGTGGGGCACCTCGTCGAGCGACGTCTATGCCGTCGGATACAATGGCCAGTTTCTGCATTACGACGGGGTAAACTGGAGTGAGGTGGCTGACGAGATGGCTTTGAACCTCGTTGGCGTATGGGGCACTTCATCGACTGACGTGTTTGCCGTGGGATACTATGGCAGGGTTGTGCACTATGACGGGCAAACTTGGAGTGAGATGACGAGCGGTACGACTGAGTACCTCATCGGTGTGTGGGGCACCTCATCGAGTGACGTATATGCCGTCGGAGAAAATGGCACGATTGTGCATTTCGACGGGGAGATCTGGAGTCCCATGACGAGTGGGACGACCGAATATCTCTGGGGCGTGTGGGGCACTTCGTCGAGTGATGTATATGTGGTGGGATGGAATGGCACGATTCTGCATTACGACGGGATTTCTTGGACTCCCATAACGAGTGGGACGACTCAGTACTTGTATGACGTGTGGGGCACCTCGTCGAGTAATGTTTATGCCGTTGGAAACAGTGGCACGATTCTGCATTACGACGGGGAAATATGGAGTCCCATGACCAGTGGGACGATCTACGCTCTCGAAGGTGTGTGGGGCGCTTCGTCGAGTGACATCCACGCGGTGGGATA
>JBDGYW010000081.1:0-14133 GCA_039588935.1 Gemmatimonadota bacterium
TGGTCATTATCTCTAGCGGAGCTCCTCGTAGAGATAGGCCAGCGCACGGATGCCCTTCTCGATGTTCTCCTCGGGGAACCACTCGTTCGGGCCGTGCTCATTCGCACCAGGTAGGGAAAAGCCGACCAGCAGCACGGGCGCGTCCAAAACCCGCTCGAATTCGGCGACGATGGGTATGCTTCCGCCCTCTCCAGCTAGCACGGGTTCTGCGCCGAAGGCCTTGTTCAACGCAACCGTTGCAGCCTCTCTGAGCTTGCCGCTGAGCTGGGCTCGCCACGGTATTCCAGAGTGGAATTCCTCAACCCGGACCGTTACGCCCTTAGGACTGACCTTGGCGACATGCGCTCGCACTTGCTCGTAGACGCGCTGGGGGGCCTGGTCCGCCACCAGACGAAAACTCACCTTGGCCATGGCCTTCTGTGGGATTACGGTCTTCGCTCCTTCGCCGGTATAGCCCGAAAGCACTCCGTTCACTTCGCAGGTAGGCCGAGTCCATTGTCTCTCGAGAACCGAATACGCTTTCTCACCTCCGGCGAGTGAAGCTCCGACCGACGCCGCGTACTCCTCTTCGTCGAATGGCAGGCTCCTGATTGCGTCACGCGTTGCGTCGTCCCAATCGAGGACGTCTTCGTAGAAGCCGTCAATGGCAATACGACCGTCGTTTTCGAACATGCTGGCCAGGATCTGCGAGAGGGCCATGGCGGGGTTCACGATGGGCCCTCCGTAACCTGAATGCATATCGCTGGACGGACCTTCAACTTGGATTTCGCAGTAGGCGAGGCCCCGCAACGAAAAGAGGAGACTCGGCATCCCCGGAGCAAACATGCCCGTGTCTGAGATGACGACTGCGTCGCACGCCAGCCGGTCGCGATTCGCCTCGACAAACGGCACCAGATTGTCTGAGCCAACCTCCTCTTCCCCTTCAGCCAATATGATGAGATTCACCGGTAGCGCGCCGCCGGCTTTCAGGTGCGCTTCAGCAGCCTTCACGTGAAGGTAGAGTTGCGCCTTGTCGTCCGCTGAACCTCGGGCGTAGAGACGGCCATCTCGTATCTCCGGTTCGAAGGGTGGAGAGTCCCATAGCTCCAAAGGCTCGGGCGGCTGCACGTCGTAGTGACCGTACGCGAGAATCGTCGGTGCGTCTTCACCGGCTCCTCGCCACTCTCCCAACACGATAGGATGACCAGGCGTATCGAAAACTTCGGCCTCGAGTCCGGCGTCAACCAACTTGGCCTGTAGCCACCCGGCCGCACGGCGGGTGTCGGCGCTGTAATCCGACTTGGTGCTTATGGAGGGGATCCGCAAGAACTCGAAGATCTCGTCAACAAAGCGCTGCAGCCCTTTTCCGATGTACTCCTGTACGTCACTCAATGTCGATCTCCTTCAAGAGGACCTTGACGAAGAGGCGGGGGCAAACGGACCGTCGTCTCTTGTTTGTCTAGAATGATACGATTGGGGGAGTGGAATATGGGTGTCGGGATTCCCTGCCGCCATCATAGCATTGGGGGAGTACGAAGGGGTTATCCATTTGCTGTTCGCTGATGTGGTCTACTACTATTCGCACGCTGCGGAAGCAGCGGCATCCGGGGCGATAGAACGCGGTACGACGTTCTGGTGGGCATTACGTACCCCAGCGACTAAGACAGTAAAGGGCGTTCATGTCCGATCCGAATGGCGTGCAGGACGAAGGGCTGGTGCGCGTTATTGGCACCGGGGCCTTGGGAATCAGTGTCGTCAATATGGTGGTTGGAGCCGGCATTTTCGTGATGCCGGGTATCGTTGCTGCGGAACTTGGGTCCGCGTCGATACTTGCTTACCTGATCTGCTCGGTCGCGGTCGCGCTCGTCTTCCTGTGTTTCGCCGAGGTCGGCAGCCGCGTCTCCCGCAGTGGCGGTGCCTATGCATATGTCGAGGAGGCATTCGGTCCGTTTGTCGGATTCATCGCATCGACCCTCTTCTGGTTCGGCTTCTCCGCACTTGCGGACGCGGCAATGACGGTTGTGATGGTCGATTCAATGGCCATTGCGTTTCCGATCCTGGATAGGTTCTTCCCGCGCGCAGTATTCATCATGGCGGTGTTGACGTTCCTGGCTGCCGTGAACGTCCGGGGCGTCAAGGCGGGAGTGCGATTGTACATTTTCAACACGCTGGCCAAGCTGGTGCCATTACTGTTGCTGCTGGCGGCGGGGCTATTCGTAATCAACCTCGAGAATCTCGCCATTCCCGAGTGGCCCTCCGGTGCAAGCATCGGTGCCGGTACGATCCTGTTGTTCTACGCGTTCAATGGGGCCGAGTCTGCATTGAACGCGAGCGGCGAAATAAAGAACCCCGCGAAGACGGTGCCGCTCGGATTACTGCTCGGCTTGGGTGCGCTTCTAGCGCTCTACGTAGGCCTGCAAACGGTTTCGCAAGGTGTGCTCGGGACCGAGCTGGCAAACAACACCGAGGCACCACTGGTGGCGGTCGCGACTGAAGTGTTCGGCGGCTGGGGCGGCAAGATGCTGATCGCGGCCGCGGTGATTTCAATCTACGCAAATCTCAGCGGCGACTTGTTGGGGGGACCAAGGATCATATTCGCGTCATCGTTAGACAATAACCTGCCGAGTCTCTTCGGAAAGGTGCATCCGACGTACAAGACACCATACGTCGCTATCATTTTCTTCGCGATCGTCATTGGCGTGTTCGCGTTGAGTGGCACATTCAAATACCTGGCCGTTGTTGCAACCGGTTCCTTGCTGCTCGTCGACCTCGGAGTTTGCCTTGCCGTGCTGCGCTTGCGCCGGCGTGACGGACTGCCCAAAGAAGGTGAGTTTGTGCTGCCCTTCGGACCCGTCATTCCTTTGCTGAGTTGCGCCATCGTTGTTTGGTTGCTATTGCAGATGCCACTTGACGAAGCCGCTAGCGTCGCGGCGTTGGTTGGCGCTTGCGTTGCGATCTATGCAATCCGTTCAATCATTCGCGGCGTCCGAAATACAGCCGAGACATAGACTCAGCCAAACCGCGACGTACTGACCAGCGGGCATCGCAGACACGTTTCAAAATTGGAGCACATCATGCCGGGAGTCGAAGGACGGGTGGCGCTGGTAACGGGCGCGGGGCGTGGCATCGGAAAGGTGACGGCCCACCTGCTTGCCGCGCGCGGCGCTTTGGTGATGGCCGTTGCGCGCAGCGAGAGTGAATTACAGGCGCTGGGCCTGGATTACGTTGTCGCCGACCTGGGAACACCTGATGGCTGTGCGCTAGCGGTGGAGGAAACGCAGGATCGCCTCGGGCCGGTTGCAGTACTGGTGTGCAACCACGGTCTTGGGTCGGCAGATGAGAAGGTGATCTGGGAACAGGATCCGAAACTCTGGCGCGATTCGATGCGGATCAACCTGGATGGTCCCTTCTTTCTGGCACAGGCGGTTGTCAAAGGAATGATAAAGGAGGGTTACGGCCGCTTGGTGTTCACGAGCTCGACAGCCGCACACGTGGCCGAGTTAGCCGGCAGTGCCTACAACAGCTCAAAGAGTGGTCTGCTGGGACTCATGCGCTCGGTTGCTTCGGATGCCGGGCCCCACGGCGTGACATCAAACGCGGTGCTGCCAGGCTGGGTGCGCACTGAGATGGCCGAGCGATCGGCTCTGGCGGAAGGTGAGGAACGCGGAATCTCCACTGACGAGGTATGGGCGGAACGAGCTGCGCTCTACCCGCCGGGCCGAGTGGTAACACCCGAAGAGGTGGCCGAGGTGATCGCCTTTCTGGCATCTGAAGAGTCCAGCGGCGTTAACGGGGAGTCCGTCACCGTAGCTCTTGGAAGCGTCTGGTGAGAATTCAAAGCGTTGGAATAACGTTCCATCGGGGAAACAATCATGACAATTGCGCGCCAACTACAATTGGATGTACCTCGGCTGGTGCAGGAGGCATACGAGAGATGCAATGACTACCTGTTGCCCACACCGCTCGAGTACTCGATGTATCTGAGCAAGCAGATCGAAGGTGATGTCTGGCTCAAGTTGGATCTGATGCAGAGAACTTCATCGTTCAAGTTCCGCGGCGCGATCAACAAGATCCTCTCGCTTACAGAAGAAGAACTCGACAAGGGGGTGGTCTCGGCCTCAACGGGGAACTATGCGCTGGCGGTCGCCGAGGCTATGCGCATTCGGAATCGCCGCGCGACAATCTACGTGGCCAATGATATCGAATCGTCACGGCTGGCAATTCTGAGAGCTCATGGCTTGGATTTGGTCATCTTCGGCGAAGCTCCCTGGGATGCGGAGAAGGAGGCCCGGCGGGTGGCGGAGGAAGAAGACAAGATCTATGTGTCGCCATACAACGATCCAATCGTTGTCGGGGGGCAGGGTACCTGCGGCTACGAGATTTCCAAACAGCTCCCCGACGTGGATGCTGCCTTCTTCGCGTGCGGGGCGGGCGGGTTGCTCACCGGATCGGCGGGTTGGCTGAAGTCCCACAATCCCGCCATACAAGCCTTTGGCGTGTCGCCAGAGAACTCGCCGGTGATGTACGAGTCCGTGCGAGCCAAAAAGATGATCGAAATGGAAACCTCTCCGACCCTGGCGGACACCTGCGCAGGAAACGTGGATCTGGATAGCGTCACTCTGGACCTGTGTTTGCGATACGTGGATGAGATGCTGCTGCTGACCGAGAACGAGATCGAAGCATCCATTTGCCTTCTCTTCGAGCAACATCGGCTGGTTGTAGAAGGGTCAGGAGCTTTGAGTGTCGGAGGGCTCCTCAAGCGCAAAGACCAGTTCAAGGGGAAGAAAGTAGTCGCAACGGTATGCGGACGAAATATCGATCTGGAGGTTTTCAAACGGATCATTCAGTAGACGCAGTACTTGTCACTCCTTCCGCCAGAACATGATCGTCGAAAGCGACCATGTTCTGGCACCATCTACTCCAAGACTTGACCGATGACTATGACGCTAGCGCAGTGATCCACTCTGCTAGTTTCTTCTGCTCACTCAGCTCGTTCAGACGGCAAGACGCCGGAACACAGGGCTCTCTTGTCTTGCGGATCACGCGTTTGACCCTGAATGTCGCATGAGTTGACGAAGCCGCAGTTTTCCACCAGCCCACCTGTTCCCCCCTATGAACGCACTGAACGAGATACGTGTTTGCGCTGAATGCGATCGCTGCGTGGTAGTTGTGATGATAGGCAGACGGGTCGCGCGAACGCATCGCCTCGTCCGTATTGACCGTCAGTTTGACAGCGCCTTCACCCTTGCACCGCCGCCGGGGTATCCACAACCTTGTGGACATGAGAGGTCACACGTACGGGGGCTCGAGGTGCTAGGCATCAGGCGACGGTTCCTCACTCGGAGGATTGGCATCGTCGCTCTTTGCGCGGTCGCCGGCGCCCTCGCGTGGGTCTGCATATTGTGGCTCTCTCTCCCGAGCGCGGAGGCCCTCGTGTCGGCTCCGCCGTCCACCACGGCGTTCATCGAGCGACACAGACGGCGGATCGAGTCCGACTCGACTCTGCCTCCGCTTCGGTGGCGTTGGGTCGAATACGATCGGATATCGATTCACATGAAGCGCGCCGCTGTAGTGGCCGAAGACATCGAGTTCTTTTCGCACTCAGGATTCTCTCGATCGGAAATCGGGGCCGCGGTCCGGGACGCGATTCGGGAGCTGGAATCACCTCGCGGTGCGTCCACGATCACGCAGCAGACGGCGAAGAATTTGTGGCTCTCGCCCTCGCGGAATCCATTTCGCAAGTTGAAGGAGGTCTTTCTGACTCGCCGCCTCGAACGAGTGCTCACCAAGTCCCGGATACTCGAGATCTACCTGAACGTCGCCGAGTTCGGAGTCGGCATCTACGGAGTGGCGGCCGCGGCGGAGTACTATTTTCAAAAACCGGCGTCGACGTTGACCGAGCACGAGTCCGCTCTACTGGCGGCGAGCCTGCCTCGCCCCTCCCGCTGGAACCCGGGCAGCGACAGTCCTTCCTACCGACTCTACGTGGAAGAAATCGAACGCAGATTCGACGGAGCCGAGTTCCTCTGGAGACACGTTGCCCCGGTCCGTCCATGACGGAGTGCACCCGCCCCGCTGCCGTTTAAGCAACGTCGAGGTGCTGGAACGCCATCGACGTTGCGGGCGCAAACCGCCCCACTGTCGCGCTTGACGCGGTAGCCGCGGAATGGCAACTCTCATACGGGCTTGGAGTTCTTTCGAAACCAGCGATCAAAGAGGCAACTGATGCGCAACAAGAGCATTGCGTTGTTCGCCGTCGTATTCATCGCCGCGGGCCTCGCTCAGGAGCAGCGGCAAGACATCGGCGCCCCTATCGGGCTCCTCGAGCCATTCAACAGCTACGTCACCGTCTACGACGAGAACAACGTCGAGCCGATGCGCCCTGACATCTTCGGGACGCACGGGGTCATAGCGACCGGCAACTACGCGGCCACGCTCATCGGCATAGAGGAGTTCAAGAAGGGTGGCAACGCCTTCGATGTCGGGGTAGCGGCGGCCATGGCTGTCAAGGCGACCACTTTCGATATCGCCGGCTGGTCGGGTGTCGCGCCGTTGATCCTGTATAGCGCCGAGGAAGACCGTGTTTTGACCCGCATCGGGGCGGGGACCGCGCCGGCCGCCGCCACGCTGGAGAACTACATAGCGCATGGCAAGGATCCGGCGCACTCGGTGATCGTTCCCGCCGACGTCGATGTGTGGCTCGCCGCACTCGACCGGTATGGGACCAAGAGCTTCGAAGAGGTCGCACAATACACACTCGACATAGCCGAGAACGGCTTTCACCTGCACCACCGACTCAAGTACTCGATGGACCGCGGACAAGAGCGCGTCAAACGCTGGCCCTACAACGCCGAGTACTGGTTGCAGAACGGTGAGGGCAGACAGCGCCTCGGAAACCTCATCGTGAACAGAGATCTTGGCAAGCTCATTCGCTATATGATCGACGCCGAGCGGCAAACGCTGGCCGGCGGGGGCACGCGCTCCGAAGGTCTACAGGCTGCTCGCGACGCCTTCTACAAGGGCGAGCCGGCCCGTGCGGTTGACAGTTTCTTCGCAGAGTTTGTCGACGGCCAGATGACCTACGACGACATGGCCGGCTACGAGGGCGCGTGGGACGAACCGCTCCACACTACCTATCGCGGTTACGACGTATATACGGCCGACGCATGGTCACAGGGCCCGCGGTTCATTTTGATGCTCAACATGATCGAGAACTACGACCTGCAGGCACTCGGTTTTTACACTCCGGAGTACATCCACCTGATCTCGCAGGTCATCAACCTGGCAATGTCCGACAGTCACAAGTACCTGGGCGATCCCGATTTTGTGGAGATCCCGGTCGCTCTCTACTCGAAAGAGTACGCGAAGGAGCGGATCACGCTCATCGACATGGAGAGCGCGTTCCAGGACATGCCACCCTGGGGCGACCCTGTTAACATGCGGGCCGTGCACCCTGAGTCCCCGACCGTCTTCGCCGACGCAAGCCGTGCAACGGGCGGCGTCGACCCCATGATCGAGCAGAACACGTTCGACACGAGTTGCCTGAATGTCATGGATGCCGACGGGAACGTTTTCTCGATGACTGAGAGTGACGGGCACCTGTCTACGCCGATGATTCCGGGCTGGGGTTTCGGACTCAGTAACCGCGGCGGGCAGTTCAATCTCGACCCGAGTCTCGCCAACGTCGTGGCTCCCGGCAAAAGGCCGCGCAACACCAACACGCCGTTCATCATTATGAAGGACGGCAGGCCATTCCTGGGCTTGTCGCTGGCCGGTGGAGACCTACAGGCTCAGGCGCTGATGCAGATCTTCTTCAACATCGTGGAGTGGGGGATGACGCCGCAGCAGGCGATGGACCATCCGCGGCTGGGCAGCTACAACTTTCCGGGAACCGGCAGCGAGGTCAACACGGGCCCGGGCCGCTTGAATCTCGAGAGTCGCATTCCCGCCGCGACGTTCGCCGCTCTCGAGCACCTCGGCCACACGGTCGACACCTGGGGCCTGTGGAGCTACGCATCGGGGGACGGCACGATCACGTATCGGGACCCCGAGACTGGTTTCTTGATGGCCGCCGCCGATCCACGCCGAGAGATGTTTGCACTTGGGTATTGAGTCGCTGCGTCGCTTGTTGGACCGGGCCGGCGAGACAATCCCGGCTGGTCAGGCGAAAGCGCCCGAACTAACACACGTCGGCGTGGCACCAGCCGCATGCCAATCTCGTTGCGACTTTGCGACACCGAGTATGTCACGACGCTGGCCACGGCAACCTCAAATCTTAGCCCACCATTCCGGTCACCTACTCTCGCCTCAATGCCTCCACAGGATCGACCATGGTAGCCCGGCGGGCGGGAAGGTAGCTCGCCGCCATCGCGGCGCAGGTCAATAGCAACGCAACGCCAGTCAGCGTTACCGGGTCCGTTGGATCGATATCGAACAGAAACCTCTCCAGAACGCGGATTACCGCCAGAGTAACAGCAAGCCCTATCGCCAGACCGGCCGCCAACAACATCATGCCGCGTCTCACTACGCCGCCGACGACATTTCCTGTTGCCGCGCCCAGAGCCATGCGAACTCCTATTTCGCTCGTCCGTTGTGAGACGGCGTACGCCAACGTTCCAAAGATGCCGACGACGGCCAACATCGCGGCGAGCACGGCGAGGGAGCCGATGAGGATCACCCGGAAGCGTGGGCCGGCCACAGACTGGCCGATCAATGCGTCAAGCGTGCGAAGCTCGATTATGGGGAGATCGGGGTCGACAGTGCGCACGACTTCTCGCGCCGCAGTCATCACGGCAGCCGGATCTATCGCAGTCTTGAGGACAACGGTTTGCGCGGAACTGACCGGCAGGCCATCGCCCATGAGCCACGTCATCCCCTGGCGGAACGGCAGGTATAGCTTGGCATGTTGTACGACGTCCAAACCCCTGTGCCTCACGTCCCCGGCCACACCCACCACGGTAAGCCAGGGGGAGTCGCTGTCGATGCCACCTTCTTTCACCCTTCGGCCGATAGGGTCCTCGTCGGGCCAGTGGGTGCGCGCCATCGCCCGACTTACGATAGCAACAGGGAGATCGCTGTCTTTGTCCTGAGGAGTGAAGGCACGGCCCGCGATCAGCGGGATGCCCATCGCCTCGAAATAGGAGGCGCTGACGTTGCCGCGTTCGACATTCGTCTCCACCAACCCCGCTTGGGTTTCTACTGTCATTGAGTTGGAGGTGGAGCCACCGGAGAAGGGAATCTGAGTGGCCCCGGCAACCGCCCGCACTCCGGGTGTAGCTCGCAGCCGCTCGTAGAGGTCTTGGTACGTTGCTCGCACCTGTTCGTCGGATTCGTACCTCGTTCCCTGCAGGTCGAGGCGCATCGCGATCACGTTCTCAGATGAAAAACCACGCTCGGCGGTGGTGAGACGCATGAAGCTTCTGGTCAACAACCCTGCACCAACCAACAGCACGAACGTGAGGGCAATCTCAAACACCAGTATCGACGACTGCGTTCGATTTCTCTGTCTTCCTCCCGTCGTGCCGCGACCCGAGCTGTTGAGCACCTGGACTAGTTGTGTGCGCACCGCAAGCATCGCCGGCAAGGTTCCAACCAACACGCCCGTGAACACCGAGAGGGCAGCAGCGAATGTCAGTACGCGGTAATCCACCGCCACCTCATCCAGACGCGGCGTGCCGGCTGGTAGCAGGGCGGTGAAGGGTTCGAGGCACAAGACAGCCAGACACAGACCGGCCGCACCGCCAACGACAGAGAGAACGACGCTCTCCGTGAGGAGTTGTGCAAACAGCCGGCGATGACCGGCACCGAGCGCGGCTCTGACGGTCAGCTCCTTGCGACGCTCCGTCGCTCTTACCAGTAAGAGGTTCGCGATGTTGGCACAGGCGACGAGAAGGACCACGCCCACGGCGCCGAGTAGCAGTAGAAGTGCTGGCCGAGTGTTGCCGACAACGTCGTCTTCGCGGGATTCCAGGCGCACACCATACGTGAGGTCCGAGGGGTACGCCTCATCCAGACGTGAGGCAAGGTCTTCCATCTCGCGGTGGGCCTGTTCCGCGGAAATGCCCTGACCGAGACGGGCAATGCCGCGCGCGAACTGATTGAACCGGTGGCGTTGGCGGTCGGCATCGCTGAAAGTGGTCCACAGCTCGCTTGCCTCCGGAAAGTAGAACCCGCGTGGCATGACACCGACGATCGTGTAGACACTTTCATCGAGCACCATCGTCTTGTCCACTACGGCCGAATCAGAGCCGAACCGTCGTTGCCACAAGCCGTGGCTGAGCACGACCATCTGTCCACCACCCAGCCGGTCGTCTTCTCGAACCAACACACGGCCTAGCATCGGTGCGATGCGGAGCGCGGCAAACACCCCGAAAGTGACGTGGGTTCCTCTTATCCGCTCCGCTCGGTCACCGCCGGTGGCTGTGTACATCGACCCGGCGTAGATGCCGACGCTCTCGAATGCTCGATTCATCTCCAGCCAGTCCTCGTAGACCGGATATGAAATCCACATCCTGTTTCCGAGGGCTCGCAGGTTGGGGGCCGGTGGGGACTCGATCCATTCGGGCACGGTCTGCCAGACTGTGTAAAGACTGTGTGAATCGGGGTAGGGAAGCGGACGCAACAGAACGCCGTTCACCACCGAGAAGATGACGGTGTTGACGCCGACGCCCAGCGCGAAGATCAGAAGAATGACGGCGCAGAACGCCTTGCTTCGCGAAAAGGACCTCACGGCGTAACGGAGATCCTGCATTAGTGATCCAAATAACAAAGCAAACCTCCCAAGTCTGCCAGTGTCTTGCCAGATCATCTCACACTCATTCTGGAACTGCGCCACGTTTCCGAAACGGCGCAGCGCTTCCCGACTCGCTGCGTCAGGCGAATTGCCTTGTGCAACCAACAGGTCGACGCACTCCTCAATGTGGTGCTGAATTTCGAGGTCGATGTCGTTGAGCGACGACTCACGCCGACCGGCAAACCCAATGGAGCGGTCCTCTGGTGGTGGCTCTTTCACCCAGACGCCTCGGCAGAGGTCACGATCTTTCCGACTGCGTCCACGTACTGGTTCCAATGGCTTTCCTGGCGGGCCAGTTGTTTCTTCCCGGCGGCTGTGAGCCGATAGTACTTGGCTCGACGCCCTTTCTCGGAGGTCGCCCAGTCGGCCTTGATCCACTTGCGGCGCTCCATGCGGTGAAGCGCCGGGTAGAGGCTTCCTTCCTCAATGGAGAGAGCCTCATCGGTGGTTTCGTACACCCAACGCAGGATGTGAAATCCGTGCATTGGGTCACCGCGACTGAGCGTCTTCAGAATCAAGAACTCGAGCGTGCCTTGTACCAACTCGACTGCTTCGGATGTCATGACGGTATTCCCTAGATGATCTAGGTTAAACCTGTCCGCCTTGACCTAGATTGTCAAGGGCATGAATGTGCAGACCTGGTTCGGATGAGTCGCGCAGTAGCGGAGCCGCTACAATGATGCTCTCGGCGGGAGTGCAAGCACTGAATCTGCATCGAAGCCGAACAGTGAACTCTGGCACGTCACGGGTTCGTGCTGCATCTTTGCCGTCCATGGCTGACGCATTAGCGTGTCGTCCTTCAGCACGCGTCCCGAAGGGGCCGAGCCCGGACTTCAGTCCAGGGTCAGGTCTGCTGTGACCGAGTTCGTGCGAGACGTTAGCTACGGCATTCGCATGCTGTACAAGACGCCCGTCCTCTTATTGACGGCGATCGTCACGATGGGACTTGGTATTGCGGCGGTCTCGTTTCAGTTCATTGGGACCAACGCGATGTTGGTTCGCGGACTGCCGGGTGACGGCGGCGACCGCCTCATGCTTCTCTCTGAAACGGTGTTGGCCGACGGTGTCACCGGTAGAAATCCTTCGCTCCTGACCTACTTCGAATGGCGGGAGCAACAGAGTTCGTTCGAAGACCTGGCGGCCGCCAGGATCGTCAACGTCAACCTTGCCGACACAGAGGATCGTCCCGAACGCTACCTCGGTGCCATGGTCACAGCGAACGTCTTCTCTGAGATCAATGTACGCCCGCTGATGGGTCGCGCATTTCACGACGAAGAAAACTCACCAGGTGCACCGCATACGATCATTATCGGCTATCTGGTATGGCAAAACCGCTACGGAGGAGATCCCGAAATCATCGGCAGGACGGTCCGCGCCAACGGAACGCCGCGGACCATCGTCGGAGTTATGCCGGAGGGATTCAGATTTCCCATCATCAACGATGTCTGGATTCCACGCACCATCGATCGCACAGAGCTGACGAGGACTGGGGATCGTAGCGGGTGGGTATTCGGACGGCTGAACGAGAACGTGAGTCGAGGGCAGGCACAGCTTCAGATGGGGACGATTGCAGAGAGACTTGCGTTGTTGTACCCCGAATCCAACGAAGGTGTCGGTGTTTCCGTTCAGCCATACAAGGATGCGTTGCTCCCAACGGAACTTCGCACCATCGTCTGGGTCGAATTGATCGCAATTTTCGGGTTGCTGTTCATCGCGTGTGCGAATGTGGCGAACTTATTGTTGGCCCGTGCCGCGGTTCGCGTGAAGGAAATGGCAATCAGGACAGCCATGGGTGCGGTTCGGGGACGAGTTATCCGGCTGCTCTTGATTGAAGCCGTGATTGTGGGGTTTTTGGGGGGTGCTGCTGGTTTGGTTGTGGTCGCCGCGCTTTTCGACTGGTTCTTTTCCCTGATGCGCGAAGTCCCGATGCCTTACTGGTTCGAGTTCCGGATCGATGCCGTAGTCCTGACCTTCACTTTCACGGTCAGCCTCCTTGCCGGCGTCGCAGCCGGGCTCTTCCCTGCGCTCAAGGCATCGGGGATCGACGTGCACGAGATGCTCAAGGATGAGAGCACGGGGTCATCGAGCTTCCGGATGGGCAAGTTCAGCACCGGACTGGTCGTGACTCAGATCGCGATGTCGGGAGCCTTATTGGTTGCCGCCGGCATGATGATCAAAAGCGTGGTAAACCTCAACAGACACGACATGGGTTTCGAGACGAGCAACATCCTTACCGCTCGTCTGGCATTCAGTGCCGGCGCTCCCGACAGTTGGGTTCAGTTTTTCAACGCGCTTGATCTACGGCTGGAAGCCCTTCCTGGGGTGGAATCCGCGGCGTTTGTCCAAGCGCTCCCTGCAACAGGTGCCCACCGATCGCGATTTGCTGTAGAGGGTCAATCGTATGCGACAGATCGGGACTACCCCCTCACAAACCAGGTGCTGATTTCTCCCGGATACTTCGACACGTTCGGCGTCGATATCCAGGAAGGGCGAGACTTCACGAACCAGGATAGCGATGGCACCCTACCGGTGGTCATTGTGAACGCAAGTCTTGCGAAGCGCTATTTCCCACGTCAATCGGCTGAGGGCCAGAGAATCCGCTTTGGCCAAGTGAATACACAGAATACTTGGAGAACGATCGTCGCCGTGGTCCCGGATCTGTATGTGGGGGAGGGCGAAATCGGCGGAATGCTAGCCGGGCAGGCGATTCCCGAGCAGGCCTACGTTCCACTCGCACAGGGATACCCTTGGGGAATGAGTCTGGCGGTGAAGACCCGCGGAGATCCGTTGGCGCTCGCACCACTGATGAGGGATGCCGTAGCGGGGCTCGATCCTGATCAGCCGATGTACGAGGTGGATTCGATGGACGATGTCGTGCGGAAGTCGACGTGGGCGTTTAAGGTCATGGGTGCCACATTCTCGGCCGTAGGGCTCATCGCCTTGCTGATGTCCGCTGTCGGGTTGTACGGGGTAATGGCATTCTCGGTCAGTCGCCGTGCCAAAGAGATGGGCATCCGTATGGCACTCGGTGCGGATTCCGGAAACCTCGTCCGCCTCGTTTTGAGAAAGGGCGTGTACCAAATCGGTATCGGAATTGTGTTGGGACTGGCGCTGGGCGCAGCGTTGAGCCGGCCCCTGCAAATGGTGTCGTTTAGGGTGAGTCCCAACGACCCAATCGTGTATGCCACAGTGGTTATGACGTTGGTGCTCACCGGACTGCTCGCCTGTCTGGTACCCGCCCTCAGAGCGACACGCGTGAACGTGGTCGATGCGCTGAGGGCGGAATAAACTAGCTGAATCTCGCTGCCGTTGCGCCGCCTCCCGCTCCAGATTCGCTCTCAATCAGACTGTACTCACCTCCC
>JBDGYW010000082.1:0-14080 GCA_039588935.1 Gemmatimonadota bacterium
CTGATATGTACTTCAGCACGACACGTGCTGGCGCTCCCCAGATGGGTGTCTATCTCAACATGGAGCGGCGACCGGTCACGGACTCAATTGGTGTCGTGCTGAACAGCGTAACCGACGACGGGCCCGCATACGAAGCCGGACTGAGAGAGGGCGACATCATAACGGCAGCGAATGGTGAGTCCCTTGCGCGCACAGGTAGAGGCGGAACATCTCCCGCAAACAAGCTCATTCGTATTAAGGATGACTTGGAGGAGGGTGATACGCTGAGTGTGGAGTACAGGCGCGGAGCGACGACGCACACGGCTGAGATCGAGGTGCGTTACTTGGATAACCTGTCCGTTGCACTCGGCAACTACAATCGAGCTTTGAGCTTCGCTACACCCGAGATAACCGTTTTGGACGGCGACCGCCGTGGATTCAATGTCTCTACTGTATTCTCGGGTCAGCTATCGTTGCTTGGAATGCTCGATGTCGAGTTGATCGAGTTGGACGTGGAACTCGGCTGGTATTTCGGCGTCGATGAGGGACTCCTCATAGTGCGCGCGCCGGATGATGATCAAGAACTGGATTTGAGGAGCGGGGACGTGATCGTGAGCGTCGACGGTCGGCGGCCCACGAGTCAAACCCAACTCATGCGCATTCTGCGATCGTACGAGGAGGGTGAGACCATGGAAATCTCTATCATGCGTCAGAGGGAACCGATGACGATCGAGGTAACGGTGCCGGAGCGGGACGCGAATGTGTTCTGGAGGCGTAACGGCAGATTCTAGAGGAGGCTGGCAGTGGCAGTAGGGGTGGGAAAGGGCGGCACTGACGTGCCGCCCTTCTTTCACCGACCAGGCCCAAAAAGAATCGCGTTGGTCAGCAGGCGAGCCGGTCCCCGCCAGAAGCCTCTGAACAGAATGTCATCGGCAAACATCACCACGTTGCCTCTGCCCTGACGCTCGGTCGCCGCCCAGACGGCTCCATCCAACAAACGCTCGGTGTTGTCGGGCCACGCGAATCCTGCCAAGAGAGTTGCATTGCCCACGAACGAGACCGGGTTGTCACCTTGCTCCGAGGGCTTGAGCATCGCGCCACCACGCATCATTACAGCAAGCGATTGCTCCTCGTATCCCATCGTCAGCCAGTGGCTGAGATCCAACGTCGCTCGGAAGATCGACCCAGGCAGACGCTCCGGCCCGTCCTCTCCGGCAGTTGGTGACGCGAGCGGCGGAGTGAGACTTGGATCGTTCTCGAGCGAGTCACCCCGCTCGCTGTCTTCGTCTTCTTCCCCGCCCAAAACAGAGACCGAACTCAGACCAACATCTTCGTGGCCCGGGAAAAGTGCGGCCCCGCCGTAGGTGATCAACACACCGCCGTCGCGCACCCATCGCGTGAGCCGTTCAATGCCGCCGTTGCCCAAGGCTCTCCTCACGGCTCCGGCGGTACCGCTCGGAATTATCAGAACGTTGTAGTCCGTCAGGGTGCTCATGCCAGCCAAAGAGCCAAGGGACACGGGGACGAACGGGAGGTGTAGCTCAGCGTCGAGGAAATGCCACAAGGCTCCGTAACTGGTCAGGCTCACTTCGTCGCCGGCGGCGACTAGCACCCTTGGCTCAAACACGGGTCGCACCCGTCCGGAGCCGACGCCAATCCTTCCCACCGCGGGGAAAGCCGAGTTGGCGGCAAACACTTCGACACCAATCTGCCCGGCCAGACTCGGCAACCGCTCGTGTAACGTCGCCGGGCTGCGTGACGTACGCACGACAAAGGTGCCGCGTGGGTGATCCACGCCGTCAGCGCTGAGTTGCTCTGTCGCAACGTTGACTACGAACCCTTCGCGTAGGAGTGCCATAGCGAGTTCTGCCGCCGCTTGCCGATCGTTGCGGAACAGATACGCGGATCGTGCACGTCCCGACACACTGCCGGACGGCGCCAACGCGCGCACAGGATTCCCGTCGTGCTCCAGAGCGAGGTCATTGCCATTCAGGGGCACCAGGTCCTCTGTCCAGAACGCATCGACACCCATTGTGTACGGTAGGGACCATGCGGTTACGTCGTAGAACTCGTAGCGATCGCCTGAGGCATTGTCACCGCGACGCTTGTTTCGTTCAAACTTCTCGAGCTGACGCCGCACGAATTCCGCGTCCATCTCGGCGTTTGGTTCCAATAGAGCCTTGGCGGCCCGAGCCTGAGGCTGATTGAGATCAACCACAAATGCTCCTGGCTCGAAGGTCTGCCGTGACGCTGCGGAGGCCGGTCCATCCATGAAGTCATGGGCGGCGTTTGCCTGGTAGGGTTCGGACAGTTGTCTTACCTCGATGTCGTGCCGCAAGAGAATCGTCGCGAGTCGCGCGGCGTTAGTATGGTCTCTGCCGGGTAGAATTACGACACGCTTCATCGGCGAGGAATCTGTTTCTGACATCGCGCTGCTGCGAAAATCGAAGTAGTCCAGGAGCCGGTCCTCGCGATTGGCCGCAGCCGTTTCAACGGTTACAAGCGAGGCAACAAAGTGGTGGGCGATACCGTCAGTGAATGTGATTACCGTGCCGTCGCCACGACGACGCATGAGGTCGGGTCCTCCATCACTCTCGTACGTCATGCCGGTGGCGCCGTGCAACGAAGGTGCGACATCGAAATAGCCGGCGTAAAACAGGTCAAATGTCTCGCGAGTGAAGTACTGCCAGCCAAAGCGGTCGAAGGCCGCGGCATTAGCGGCGCCGAAGGTCTCGTACCACCGCGCGGTCCGCTGCGGAATGTTCATGTTCATGGGCTGTGCGGGGGGTGCGAAGAAGTATTGCTCAGTGGTACTGTGGAGGTCGACGTATACTTGCGGCCGCCACCGCACTACCGCGCCAAGTATCGCTCGGGTTGGAGCTTGTGATACCGCTACCAGGTCACGGTTCATGTCGAATCGGTAGTGCCCGTATCGGCCGGCGATACTCCACGGAGCATCCGAGTCGAACGAGTATGGCTCGTCAGTCCCGACGGAGATCGAGTTGTACCAAGCCGCAAACCGCTCGTGGCCGTCCGGATTCGCCGAAGGAACCATCACGATCATGCTGTTGCGCAGCATGTTCAGTGTCGCGGGTTCGTCTGAAGCGAGGAATTGATAGGCAACCCACATCGATGCTTCGAACCCTGCTGACTCGTTGCCGTGTATCGAGTATGAGAGCAACACCACGATGGGCGTCCGGGCCGCGATTTGGGCTGCTTCGACCGCAGACGTGACACGCGGGTCCGCCAGGAGGTTGACATCGCTCCGGATCTCATCGAGGCGCTCGATGTTCTCCGGCGCAGAGAAGATCAACGCGCGCATCACGCGTCCCTCCTCCGTGGTGCCGATCACCTCCGTTCGTACGCGGTCCGGAGCGGCGGCCATCATTAGGTCAAATACATGCTGCAGTTCGGCATACTGGGTCTGACGTTCGCCCGGCGAGTAGCCGAGGATGTCATCCGGGCGCGGTACGATCTGCCGATACGGGCCGCGGTCAAAGAAACCAAATGTCTCCTGGGCACGAACCGCAGTAGTGGCGAGACCGACGAGTAATGCCAATGCGGTGAGGGCTCTACTGGCCAAAACGCTCTTCGTGGTCATTGTCTTCTTCCAGTTGGGTGCGCCCCGAAGGTACTCCACGGTGCGGCTCTTTGGCAGTCACGGCGTGCATATGCTTGCGCAACGCACACGTGTCCTACATCATGGGCATATCCAGCCGTCTAGGAGGCGAGATCATGCCCGAGCAACTGCAATTCCTGTATCCGTGGATGCACCTAATTGGCAGGGTCCTCTTCTCGATGGTGTTCATCTTGGGCGGAATCGGGCATCTCATGCAGCTCGACGTCACGGCCGAATACGCAGAGAGCAAAGGGGTTCCAGCACCCAAAGCGGCAGTTGCACTTTCTGGAGCGATAATTGTGATCGGCGGCGTGTTGTTGCTGATCGGTTGGACCCGCTTCATCGGTGCAGGATTGCTGTTTCTCTTTCTCGTGCCGACGGCCTTCCTGATGCATCCGTTCTGGAGAGAGTCGGATCCAACGGTCATGCAGAACGAAATGGCGCATTTCCTCAAGGATCTCGGGCTGGCTGGAGCTGCGCTCCTGGCTGCTTACTACGCTGGTGGTTGGTGGCCATTGAGCCTTGGTGGGTAGCTGACAAGGACCACTTCAAATGCTGTAGACTCGCCTGAGCTTTCACTGAAACCCACGGTCTGTTGGGGCTTCTGTGGTAAGCCAACCGCGATCCTCGGTGCAGTGAATATCTCATCCGACACATGCTGTATTCCGGGATTGACTGACTGCTTAAGATATGTTACGATATATCGTACGTAATATCGTGACATGTCGTCGCGGTGAAGCACATTGACTTGCAGGAGGCTCCAAATGGGACATCGAGATTGGGAGTTCGACGGTGCACCCTGGGACTGGTGGATGGGAAGAGGACGCCATCGTAGGGGCCGTCGCGGCCGCTGGTTCGGGTCGGGTGACATGAAGTATGTGATTTTGAAGCTACTCAGAGATAATCCCATGCACGGCTATGAGGTGATGAAAGCGCTCGAGGAGCATACGCACGGGTGTTACAAGCCTTCGCCAGGCACGGTCTATCCTACGCTACAGTGGCTCGAGGATGAGGGCCTTGTAAGTAGTGAGGAGGTGGACGGCAAGAAAGTCTACTCGATTTCAGATGCCGGCGAGGAGTTTCTGAAGGAGAACAAGACTACGGTAGATGGGATCTTCGACAGGGTAGAAGAGACAATCGACGGTTTTCTAGATGACCCAATGCCGGACGTGACTAGGCTGGTGGGAAAACTCGTGACTCAGGCCTATCGCACCACGTGGAAGGTGCGTGGTGACTCGAAGAAGATGGAGACCGTGGTCGATGTTCTTAATCGTGCAACTGATGAACTCAGGGAAGTGAGATCGTAAGCAACAGTTGAAAGATCAGGAATACTCGATGAACTCGATTGGGGCTCCGTTGTCCACAATGAACGCGACCCTTACTCCGACGGAAGGGCTGTTGGGCGCGATCAGCACTTCTTTGTCCTGAAGGGCCGCTTCGAGGTTCACCACCTTGAACGCCACGTGCGGAACCGTCTTGACGAGGTCCGGCAATGCACTGTCCGGATCGAAGCGTAACCACTCCACTCCGTAGGGATTGGAGTCAAAAGGAGTCACATACATCTTGAAGGCCTCGAGGTAGTACTCCCCGTCGTGACTGGTTTCAGTTGGTATTCCGACGTGGTGGTATTCTAGCACGTGTAGTTCCTCTCATTGCGCACATCGGTCTTGGCGGTTCTTGACACCGAATTCGATCGCCCTTTCTACCTGCAGCACCTGCCGCTCTGCAGACACTGCAGCGCTGTTACATATAGGCTGTGATCAACTGGACCTCAAGTTCCTCCGGATGTCGCACCAAACGGCTTGCGGTATGTGCGGTGCCTTGTGAGCTTTCGCGAGCGGCAGAGGCTAGGTTGGCTCTCGCCAAGCGAGAAGTGCTGGCTCGGTTTGCTGACGAGGAGGAATTCCCATGCGTGTTGCAGCTTTGTTAACGGCCTTGTTGTTCATTGCGTCTGCCGGCGCATACGCTCAGGACAAAGAGGTGATTCGGATGCCTGGATCGCTCGAGGGCCTACCGTTCTCGACTGCGGTACGTGTGGGTGACATGCTGTATCTATCGGGACAAATCGGTACTCTTCCCGGCACGCGAGACCTGGCGCCGGGTGGCGTCGCCGGCGAGGCGCGTCAAACGCTCGAGAACATCAAAACAGTATTGGAATATGCGGGCAGCTCGATGGACCGCGTCGTGAAATGCACAGTATTCCTCGTCGACATCGAAGACTATGCTGCCGTGAATGAGGTCTACGCCACCTATTTCCCGGTCGACCCGCCCGCACGATCGGCATTGGCCGCGACAGGCTTGGCTCTCGGATCGCAAGTCGAAATCGAGTGTTTGGCGTTGGCCGGCCGATGAAAGTAACGCGGCAGCTATCCAGCTTGGAATCGGTTGTGCTAGACCCGCTCGTTGACATCAGCGCGAGTGATTGGAGTACGGCGCGCCTGGGCAAGTGGAGCATAGCGCAGATCGTCGAACACCTCGCAATCGCGTTTGACTTGGTAGCCACGGGGTTTGCTGCACTTCCAGAAGACGGGGCTACGGAGCGAGAAGCGACTCCTGCGCAAGCTGTTCTGCGGCACACTCTTCTCGGGAGTGGAGACCTACCCAAGGGCATGAAGGCTCCCGACATCTCCCAGCCGAGCGACGCCCCAAACCCGGAATTGGTCGTTGCGCGGTTCAGAATGGGAATTGAACAGACACGGACACTGGTAGAGGACTGGTCGGAAGAACGCCAGGTGTCGACGTTTTTGCGACACCCCATTCTGGGTGATCTCAATCTCCCGGAATGGGTGCGGTTTCATTTCGTCCACTGTACTCTGCACGCGCGGCAAATCGAGAAACGGATGGCGGAACTGAGTTAGTGGGGTTGGGATGATGGTCAAACGCTGAACCGGGCGGCCTGGCGTCCTAATCCTCGCCCTCCACAACCTCCAGTCCACGATCGACGACATCCGGGCTGAGTGCCTGAGCCGGATTTCCGAGCGATGTCAGTTTCCGCGCAATGGCGTCAGCAACGTCATGAGCAGAGCTTCGTTGGCACACCGCAACCAGAGTCGACCCCGCACCAGAGATGGTTGTGCCGTAAGCTCCCGCTTCAGTCCCCGCCCGCACGGCGTCGTCATACCCTTTGATCATGGATCTCCGAACAGGTACCGCAATGCGGTCGATCATACCGTGTCTGACCAGGTCTCCATCAGCGGTGGTAAGACCGAGGAGAAGTGCCGCCGAATTCGATGCCTGCGAGATCGCCTCATCTCGCGGCAGTTGTGTCGGGAGAATCCCTCTTGCTTCCTTTGTGCTGAGGACTTGCTCCGGAACTGCGAGTGCCACGCCGAGGTCTTCGTGGAAGCTGAGTCGCTTGGGTGACCCCGCGTGAAGTACAAGTCCACCGTATACTCCGGGCCCGGCATTGTCCGGATGTCCTTCTTGTCTGGTCGCGTGCTCGAAAACCTTATCCCGGTCCAGTCTCCCTTCGTTCAGTAGCTGAGCAAGTGAGAAGCCTGCAACGATGGCCGCAGCCGAGGATCCCAATCCGCGACTAACTGGAATGTCGGAGTCTACTTCGAGGTGGTGTCCGACGGGGATCGACCTCCCCAGCGCTTTGACCGCGTAATCCTCGTTTGGGTCGAAGCCTGCCAACGAGCCGCGGTAGACAGTCGGTCCGTCACCTTGGGCGATCCGCGCTTGCAGCCAGATATCCAAGGCTAGGCCCAGACAATCGAAACCGGCTCCCAGGTTCGACGTCGAGGACGGTACGCGAACTGCGGCAAGAGGAATTTCGTTGGACACAGTTCTGTCGATTCTCCTCAAATGTGTGTTCTTCAATCGGTCGACGCGATTGTCGCCGTAATTTGCCACCAAGCACACCAACGACAAAGCCCCGCGTAAGACGGGGCTTTGCGCGACGCGATTCACTTCAGAATTCGCTTCTGTGATCTGAGCCTAGGTGGACTGCTGCTAGCTCTCTACCCGCTTCATCGTGAATTCGCGTTCACCTCTCGGGGTCGACATGCTGCCGGTGATAGAGTCACCTTCGAGAGTACCGGTATATGTCATCTCCATGCTACGATCACCCATACCCCGAACGATCGTGAACGTGACCACGTTCCCCTCGACGGAGCCAGAACTGATTGGAGTTGAGCCTCTTTGTGTTTCTACGGTACCGGTCAAGGCGTTCCCATCCTGCTCGAAGGTGAAGGTAGATGTCATCGTGCCACGCGGGGTTTCGTTCGTCATCTCCCATCTTCCGGCAACGTTTGCGGTCTCTTGTGCCCAAACGGGAGTGGCGATAACCAGGCACACGAGCGCGCAGGCCGCAGCACTTACGATCTTCTTCATACAAGTTTCTCCCTTTCCATTCCCGTCTGTTCCACTTTCACAGC
The DNA here is from genome assembly GCA_039588935.1 of Gemmatimonadota bacterium. Lineage (GTDB taxonomy): Bacteria > Gemmatimonadota > Gemmatimonadetes > Gemmatimonadales > GWC2-71-9 > JBDGYW01. The sequence goes on from JBDGYW010000082.1 coordinate 7,978, forward strand.
CGGTCGCTGATGGCCGACGGCTCCTGACCTTTGTTTACTCGTATCTCAACGCTTCAATCGGATCCAGCAGCGACGCGCGGCGTGCCGGCCACAACCCGAAAAAGATCCCAACGACCGCACTGAAAGCCACAGCCACGACCACAGATTGTGGTGAAACGTAGGTGTTCCAATTGGCCAGCCGTGCGAGTGCTACGGCGCCTCCCGCTCCCAATGCTACTCCGACGAGCCCGCCCAACAGGCACAGCACCAGCGCTTCCACCAGGAATTGCAGCATGATGTTTCTTCGCGTTGCGCCGAGGGCCTTTCGCACTCCGATCTCACGGGTGCGCTCAGTAACAGACACCAACATGATGTTCATGATGCCGATGCCGCCCACCAACAGACTCACGGCGGCGATCCCGCCCAACAGGAACGTGAACGTTCGAGTGGTCTCTTCGAATGTCTCGAGAAACTCAGACCGATCTCGAATGCTGAAATCATTGTCTCTTCCTGGCGCGATGCTGTGTTCGCGTCTCAACACGCGCTCGATTTCGATCATCGCTATTGTCATTGAGTCAGGATGCGCGACCTGCACGTTGATCGAACTCACTCGGTCGCTGCCAAAGATTCTGTATTGGGCTGTTTGAATCGGGATCAGGATCTGTTCGTCGGGGTTGTTCCAGCCGCTCGATGACCCCTTTTCTTCCAGGAGTCCGACAACTTCGAATGGAATCCCCCGGATCATGACCTGTTGGCCGATCATGGCAGGGCCGTTTGCGTCGAGGTTTGTGGGCACCTCGCTACCGAGCACGGCTACGCGCTTGCGAGAGATGCCGTCGCCAGCAGTGAACATACGACCGGCCGCAAGCTTGTAGTTGTTCACATCGATGTATTCCGGGACGGTGCCGTTCACGTTCACGTTGATATTGTTGTTGACGTATTCGATCTGTTGACTGCGCCTGTTCTCGGGAACAACGGCGGTGAGACCGCGCGCATCTGCAGCGAGAGCCGTCGCGTCGTCGATCGTCAAGCTGACTCGGTCAGCACTAGCTACACCGCGGTGCATCGATTGCCCGGCAGACACGGATAACAAGTTGGTGCCCAGGGCCTGAATGCGTTCCTGCACATCCTGTTGCGCACCGCTACCGAGAGCCACCATCGTGATCACAGCTCCCACGCCGATCACTATGCCGAGCATCGTTAGGAGCGACCGCAACTTGTTCGCTCGTATAGCACCCAGTGCAACGTTGAAGATCTCTCCAAACAGCATTCAAAACACTCCTCGCCTGTGTGGTACTGGTACCTACCGCCTGGAAATACCCGGCATACCACCGCGCATGCGGCTCATCATTGCTTGCATCTGCTGCTGGCTCGCGAGCAGGCTGGAGCTGGGTAACACCAGCACCGTATCTCCAACGGAAAGACCGGAAATGACCTCCGAGTAGTCGAGGTCTGTGAGTCCCGTGCGAACCGACACTGGTTCCGCGAATCCGCCTCGAAGCGCAAATACCGTGTAGGTACCACCCATCAAGGCCGCGTCGGTCGAGCTTGTATTGCTACGACGCCCGCCTGCGTGATCACCGCCACCTCCACGCATCCCGCCCATGCTGCCCATTAGTTGTCGAAGTAGGGTCCGTTCGGATTCGCTTAGCGATTGGAACGCCTGCATTCCGGACGCTCCCTGCAGCTTCGATTCGAGCGCCCGTGCATCCTCCATGCTTACGTCTTCGGGAACCGTGACTCTGCGATCACCCATGAGCGTGATGGTCCTGTCCTCGGCAGTTGATTCACTCGGCGTTGTCTGCTCGCCGCCACCTGCCCGCTGGTCTGCGATCTGCTGCGCCACCTGCTCGGGATCGAATCCTAGAACCTCCGCCGCTGAAGTGACGTCAGCGCCGTCGGTCCGGAGCGCGGCATTCGGTACTGCTACTGCCCCGTACTTGGACCCGACGTGCATCTCGACCTCGGCGTTCATGCCAGGCCGCAAGAGGCCGTCGCTGTTGGGAATCCGGATGAGAACCGGGAACATCGTGACGTTCTGAGCCACGGTTGCTTGTGGTTCGATCCTCAACACGTTGCCGTCGAACGGACGGTTCGGATAGGCGTCAACGAGGATAGTCACCTCGAGGCCCTCGCTGATTTTCCCGATGTCGGTTTCATCCACGAGCGAACGAACCTGAACCGTGTCCAGATTGGCCATCTGCAGCAGGATCGTCCCGCCGCCCACCTCACGGGTTGCCGACGAGATCACTGTGCCAACTTCGACGTTCTTCTGGATGATTACGCCAACGCCCGGTGCTCTAACGTCCGTGTCCTCTGCGGCGATCTCTGCGTCGGACAACGACCTCTGTGCGCGGACGAGCTGCGCGTTTGCGCTGGCCACCGAGAGTCTCGTGTTGTCGTACTCTTCCTCTGTTATCGACTGAGTCTCGAACAGGCCTTCTGCCCTCCGCAACTGTGCCTGGGCATTCTCCAGTTGAGCCTCGGCCAGTTCCAGATCGGCTTGTGCCTGGCGCAACGTTGCTTGTGGGATGCGTGGATCGACGCGAACGAGCAGTTGACCCGCGCGCACGACGTCGCCAGTCTCGACGTGCAACTCGAAGATCTCTCCCGACGCCTTCGACTTGACTTCGACGGTTCTGATCGGCTCCACAGTACCCGCTGCGCTCGCTGCAACAATAATGTCACGCGTTTCCACGGTGAGGAGCTGATACATCTGCTGGGTTTCTTCCTCATCGGCCGATCGGAAGAACCTCGTGGCGGCAATGACGCTCACTGCCACAACCGCGATTATGATCACATTGCGAATCATGCTGTCTTCTCTTTGATGATGTCCTGTTCGATCATGCCGTCCAGCAGACGAATTTCGCGTGCGGCGTGTGCCGCAATGTCCGGTTCGTGCGTGATGAGCACGATCGTTTGGCCGGCGGCATGCAGCCCCTCCATGACTTCCATGATCTCACCGCTGGTCACACTGTCCAGGTTGCCGGTGGGCTCGTCCGCGAGCAAAATGCTGGGTTCATTTACCAACGCCCGTGCACACGCGACCCTCTGCCGCTCTCCGCCAGACAACTCGGCAGGCCTATGCTGGACCCGATCTCCGAGTCCGACCCGCTCCAATGACGCATGGGCGCGTTCGCGTCGCACCTTCGCTGATACACCCGCGTAGATGAGTGGCAGCTCGACGTTGTGCAACGCGGTCGCACGCGGCAGCAGATTGAACGTCTGAAACACGAACCCGATCTCCTTGTTGCGGATGCGCGCGAGTTCGTCGTCATCCAGCTCACTCACCTTCTGGGAGTTGAGCCAGTACTCTCCCGCTGTGGGTGTGTCGAGACACCCCAACAGGTTCATGAGCGTCGATTTACCCGAACCCGACGGTCCCATGATGGCTACGAACTCGTTACGGCGAATCTGTAGATTCACCGATCTCAATGCGTGCACGACTTCGGCGCCAAGCTCGTAATCGCGGGTCAGCTTGTGCGCGAGAATGACGACATCCGCGGTCGGCATATCACCGGTTTGGAAGTCCTGATGTATGATGCCGCTCATAGTTCTCTCCCCACCAAGGCCTCGATTTGCGCCTTGGCAACCAGGTAGTCGAACCGCGCCTGCACGATATCGACCTCCGCCTGATCGAGGTTTACCTGTGATGCCAGCACGTCCACGATGGTCGCGGCGCCCAGGCGGTAACGCTCCCGTTGCACACGCAGGTCCTCTTCAGACGCGGCTCGGCTCGCCTCGGCGATCTCGAGCCTCGTCTGCGCTGCGGCAAGGGAGGCCAGGTACACTGTGAGATCCGCATTGACCTGGCGTCTGGAATCCTCGGCCTGCGCCCGGGCCGATTCGAGTGTCATTGCGCTCCGCGTTCGGTTCAACTCCCTACTGAATCCGTTGAACAAGGTCCATGAAAGACTGAGTCGGGCAGACCAGCTCGGGTTCAGATTCAGCCACTCATTTGCCGACCACGACTTTGAAGCCGATGCGGTTGCCCGTGGGAGGTATTGTGAGGTAGTTGCGGATAACTGAGCTTCTGCGGATCGTTGCGCTGCATCCATCTGCTGGATTTGCGGTGAACGAGCCAGCGCCTCGGCGCGGAGCGACGTGGTGTCTACATCAGCGATTACCAGCAGGTCGTTATCGCTTGCTGCGCTCACGGATCCATCGAGGCCGACCAAGCGCGCAAGGTCGGCTTGAGCGGACGCGAGTTGAGTTTCAGCTTGGAGCCGCTGCAACTCAGCGTTCGCCACCTCGACGTGCGATCGCAGAGTATCGGAGCGGGTCGCAGTTCCGGCGTTCAGCTTCTCGATCGAAATATTCAGCTGCTCCTGAGCACGCTCTATGCGCGTGTCTGAGATCCGCACCAATTCCCCCGCAGCCAGTGCGTCGAAGAACGCCTGCTTGACCTGGAGAATCGTCTGAAACCGTGTGTTCACGAACGATGCGTCCGCGTCATCCAATCCGGCGTTGGCGATGCGATGATCCGCCAGGCGAGCGAACCCGTCGAACAGTGTCATGTTTGCCGAAAGGCCAGTGGAGTATGAAGATGACGATCCGGAGATCGTTGTTTGAGTACGCTCATCCCATCGAGTTGATGAGTTGACGCTGTTGCCAGCACTCGCGGATACCGACGGCAGCCAACTTCCCCAGGTCTGCAGCTTGGTGGCGTGAGCATTCTCAATGGCGCCCCGTGCCTGGACCATCGAGGGTAAAGTTTCCAGCGCCCGCACGATGGCTTCATCCAGGCTGATTGACTGTGTCTGCGCGCCCGCAGTGGGCGCGATTAGACATCCCATCACGGCCAACAAACAAGCTGCTCTACTCATGATTCCTGTTTTCCCTTGGTGCACGTTCCCTGTCTCCCCTCCGTCTGCTATGTGCAAGCAATTCGCGGTACTTCTCCTGTTGACCTTCGTCCAGCACAGCCATGATCTCATTGGAGATGTGTTGCCGCAACGTATCGATCTGCGTGTTCATCTGTCTCCAGGCTTCGCGCATTTCAGACTGCCGCCGCTCCAAGATCGCTTCGACTGCAGTACGTTGTTCCGCAGTGAGCACCAGCTCTTCCTGCAAGCGTTCGGAATAGCTCTTGTGTCGACGATCGCGTGACTCGGACGAATCGCCACGTCTACTTCGTTCATCGGAGCGGTCGTAGTTGAATTCATTCCACGCCGGCCCGCCGACGGCGATGCCTGCCGCGAACACGCCAAGCAGCAATGTCGCTGCCCAGAGCTTGGATCGGTTGAGCATACCGGTCTCTTACTCCAATCCTGTAGGCTGTTGTCCCACGGCATCACCCACCCTGACAGCCGAGGACGCTAGTTCGTTACACATTCAGTTACCCAACTCGAGTGCTAGCACTTCGTTCAAGTCGGGCGGTTGGTCCGTCAAAAAGGCTGCCGGGATCTCGACCGACGCCTGAAGTGGATCGGCGAGCAGAGCCGTCGTGTCGGACAGACTTCCCGTTCCGATCCACCAGAATGCAGCCGCCGCGATCGCTCCAATGGCGGCCGCCGCTAGTCCCGGTCTTGCCCATGCGCTCAGTATCTCCCACCATTCGCCTCCGTCGATCCGCCGCCGCTGGATTTCCGTGGCGGATGCCACGACGCGCCGTACGAATTCATCCTCATCGCGCCCTGAAAGAGCAGCCCTCAATGCGTCGCCGAGTTCACGATCCTGGTGATGATCAAATGGTGACCCCTTCATTACATATCCTCCTTCAGCTGCTCCCATCCAGCGAGAGCCTTCCGCAGAGCGCGGCGGGCGTGGAACACATCCGATCTCGCCGTGCCGACCGGTATCTTTAGGGTCGCCGCAACTTCGTCGTGCGAGTACCCTTCAACATCGAACAGCACCACGGCCAGACGTCGCCGTTCCGGCAACGTTGCCAAGGCGCGCTCGAGTGCGGCGTGAAACTCACGTCGTGCTGCCAAACCATCAGGTCCCGGTCCGGAGTCTCGAGTCTCGGCCGGAACCTGTTCCGTTGTCCTGACTTTGCGCCGCCTTCTCCGGTCGGTCGCAGCGTTGGAAACGACCCGCAAAAGCCACGGCCCAAACGGACGGCTCGGGTCGTAACGACCCAAGTTGCGTAATGCGGCCAGGAACCCGTCCTGGGCCGCATCGT
>JBDGYW010000083.1:0-14205 GCA_039588935.1 Gemmatimonadota bacterium
TGAGATCGTCGCATCGGGCCTGACCAGTCGCCGAACGCCTGATTGCGCTCGGGCTCCCGTCTTGCTTGAGTAGATTGCTGACCCCGTGGCATCGATCTCTGCGGACGGTGCGTATGATACCATGGCCGTTTACGAAGCCACCCACGAGCGAGGTGAAGGACGAGCTGTGCGGGTGCTCATTCCACCTGGACGCGACGCGCAGTTGAGTTCGGAACCGTCGGCTGCATTGACGGAGAGGAACCGGAACATCCGCTCCATCCGCAGACTTGGCCGACGCGAGTGGCACAAGCGATCGGGCTAAAGCAAGCGCAACATGGTCGAGAACGCGATCTATCGATACAACGGGCGGAGGTGCAACTCGCATGCAGGGTCCTCAACACAATGACCCATCTCGGGATGCCCGACAGCTACCGAGTGGGATGATTCTCTCTCAGGGAACGGTGGATTCGTTTTCAACTCGGAGCCATGCAACAACGCCCTATTCCGTACCAGCAAATCACGAGGTACGGAAAAACCTATGGCCAATCGGCAAGCGCTATGCCGACCGTGCCTGCGATGCCCATGACGAAGAACGAAATCTGAGCCCAGGCCTTTTCCCAGACACTGAAGCCGTTTGCAAGTTTGCACTCATGCTGTCTTTCTATCGTGGACCTCCTCAGAACTCGTACTCGAGACCGAAAATGGGCAGTGCGCTCCACTGGTATGAGACGTCCTGCACGTTTCCGATCTCGTCCCAGTCATACGACGCCACGTTCTTGCGATTGTACGCGTTCCAAACGCTCAAATAGACAATCAGGTTCGAGCCGCTGAAGTGGAACCGTTTGTCGACTCTGATGTTGAGTGAATGGTAGTCGGGATATCTCGCGTCATTGATCCTGGCTTGATCCAAAACCCCGCGGTTCAGTGCCGTTGAACGGTCTTGGTCGAAAGGCGTGTAAGGTGGCCCACCTGCATAGATCCACCTGCCGCTGAACTCCCAAGAACTATTGGGTTTGTACCCGCCCTCGAGGCTGAGAACCAGGCGATTGTCGAACACCCGGTCTCTCCAGGTGTTGTCTCCGCCCATGTGAAAAGAGCGGAAGTAGGAAGCGCTCGCAAGGCCGTAAACGTTTTCGGCCAGACGTTTCTGAACGGTTGCCTCAACCCCTGTTGTGCGTGCCTTACCGGCCGATTCCAAACGCTGGTGGTTGAAGAAGAATCCATGTCGGTAGAATAGCTCGTCCACCACGAATAGAGACGGTTGCTGTGGGTCGATCGGGAAGTTCGCGTAATCTTTGCGGTAGACTTCCACTGTGGCTTTGGTGTTGTCTGTAATCAGGTGGCTCAAGCCGATGACGTATTGGGCCGATCGCGGGTCGCGGAGTGTTCTGTTGTCTTCATTTTGGACCAGGAGCGTGGCCGGCAGGCTTTGGTAATAGACCCCGAAAGCACCCGTCAGAGAAGTTCTGCGACCAAGTTCGTATGAGAGTGAGAGCCTCGGCGATATATGGCTGTTTCCGGTCAGCGTAGAGTGGTCGAGCCGAGCGCCGGCGTTGGTCGTCAGTCTGTCGAACGGGAGTGCCGTGTAGCTTGCAAACAAACCCAACCTGTTGTCGGTAATCCCTCTGTTGATCGTCATCTCCGGTGTCACGCTCCCGAGGGCGTCGGTGTATTCGGCGTAAACGTTGTCGAAGTCGGCACGGGCATTCTTTGCCTCGAAGCCTAGTTCGAGTGAGTGACCTGTGCTCAAGAAGACATCGGTGACATTTCTCAGCGTCACGGTCCGTTCCGAAGACAGGTTTCTCAGCAGTAACTGTCCCGTCCGTGTCTCAGTTAGTTCTTCATCGAACTCGTTCTTTGTCCGCGAGATCGAGGTGTTCGATACGGCGGGGCCCCAGATAGCCCGCCAGTTGATCCCAAGGGTACCGGCCCACATGTTCTGGTCTCCGTACGCGACCATTGAGTTCTCGAAGGCAACTGCGCTGTCGGAGCGTATGTTGTCGTCACCGGATATTCCCAACAGAGTGAGCTGGTGGTTGTTTGAAAGGTCGTAGGTCAACTTGCCCTGAAAATCGGCGTACCTGGGTATGACGACGGTCCCGGCGTCAGCCATCTGAAGAACCAGATCGAGATAGCTCCTCCGCACCGAGATCAACCACGACCCCCTGTCGCCGAACAGGGGGCCTTCCGCAACGCCACCAAACCCGGTGAAGCTGAGGTCCAGCTGGCCGTCGAATTCGTTGCGGTTGCCCTCTCGGAGCGAGATGTCCATCACGGATGAGAGACGATTTCCGTATCTGGCGCCGAAGCCACCGGCGCGAAAATCAACCTCCTCGATTAGATCGACGTTGAGCAATCCAATCGGTCCGCCCGATGCACCCTGAGTCGGGAAGTGATTGATGTTTGGGATCTCGATGTTATCGACGTAGAACGCATTCTCGATAGGACTTCCACCGCGCACGATGAGGCTGTTGGACTGATCGTTGACCTTGGCCAGGCTCGGGAGCGTAGCCAAAATGCGACTGACGTCGCCCGCCGAACCGGGGGCCCGACGGATCTCCTCGCCGGAAAATCCGGTGGTGCTGGTTGGTTGCGACTCTTCATTCGAGAAGTATCCGCCGACCACAACGACCCCGTCCAGCTCCACCGCAAGCCGTTCGAGCTCGACCTCGAGATAGGTGATCCGATTGGGGCGTACTATTAGGTCTGTTCGGGCTTGGGGGCGAAAGCCGAGTGCCCTGAAGTGTGCGCTGTAGTTGCCAACGGGAACCTCGGCCAACGTGAACTCTCCATTGGCGTCGGTGGTAGACTCCAGTTCGGTGCCACTCAAAAAAACCGCAACCCCTTCAACAGAGGACAACGAACCGACTGACATCACTCGGCCGCTTATGGCCCCGGTACGAGTTTGTACGTCCGCCTCCTCAGATGTTCTAGTCTGCGCTGTCAATGACGCTGAATGAACCAGAGGCAGGAAGACGAGAATTGCCTTTGAGAATGAGATAAGGTGGTGCATTTCTACTTCCCTCAGAAGTTCATGGTTGGTAAGTGCGTTGCCCGGTTCGCGTCACGCCGATTTGCCTCAGCTCCGTTCTCACGCGACAGTGCTGTTTTGTCCACTTTGGGCGTTGTGTCATGGCTGACCAAACGACGGATTGTCGAAGCGGCCCCTGTCGAGACGGTCTCCATCGCCATTGAGAATCGGAGCAAGAGCCAGACAATGGATCTCATTGCCAGTACCAACAGCCAGCGAAGAAACGTTCGCGTGGGAGGCACGTGGGCCCCGTGTCGGAATGGTGCGTTACTCATCTGACCTTCTCGTTCGGTTCGGAAATCGGACGAACGACTGCAAGGTCGAGATATCAACGCGGCTTGTCGCCCGTCCCCGTGGGCGAGAGCATGTTGGGTTTGAAAGGGAGGTCCGGACCCGTGGGAACGGACGTTTGGATCAGACCTTACGCGCCTGCTTTCGGTACTCGGAGGGCGTAGTGTCCGTGAGCTTCTTGAAGATCGTGTTGAAGGAAGACTTGGAGTTGAATCCGACGTCTTGGGCGATGGCGAGGATCGTCAAATGGTCGTACTGAGGATCTTCCAGCCGCCGTTTTACTTCCTTCACTCGGAATCCGTTCACGAAATCAAAAAAGTTCTTCTGCAGGCGTGTGTTGATTACTTCAGACAGGTTGTGTGCAGAGATCCGTAGTTCATCAGAGAGATCCTGGAGGGTCAGCGTGCTCCGACTGAAGGGCTTTTGTTCCTCCATGATACTGAGCAGACTGTTCAGGATCGCATCCGCTCTGTCTGGCGTCAGACCGGACTTCTTGTACTTGCTGGTGTCCTCGGGTTTGAGGTCAACAGGTTGGTTCTCGCCCTCAGGCGTCTCGAGTCGTCGGCCGCCTTTCAGGGCGTTGGGAAGTACGGGTAGGCCGAATGCCGGAGTCGGCATACGTGCGCCCCCAAAGACCTCCGGTTGACGCAACCCGAGGTATCCGATCGCATACACAAACACGGCGACTGCAACTGCTGTGAGATCTCCGATGTGCGGCAGGTCCAGGCCGAATTCACTGAGCACATGCTCGCCGATTGCGATCGCCCAAACCGCGACTATTCCGATAGTCAGGTAACGCAACCAGTTGAGGTTGATGCGTTCTATCGAGGAGAAGCGTTCCTTCAGCCTGCTGCTGTGAAACTGCAGGAGCCTCATTGTCAAAGCGACATATATGATGCCGTGGACGTATTTCAGGTTCTCGATGATTTGGATGTCGAGAGGAGTCTGGTCCTGCATCACCTGGCTTACCATCGCCAGTTTCGCTTCACCGCTACTGAATATGAACGGTAAGAAATACAACATGTTCAGAACGTAGGGCAGGAAATGGAGTAGCCAGAGCTTGTTGAAACCCCGTGAGTCCGTGGCAACCAGAAGGGCATACAGATAAAGGGTGGGGCCGAACAGAAACACCAAGGGTTGACCAAAGCCTATGAGATGGGGGTGTGTCGAGTAGTAGGACTCGCTGTAAAAGACGACATACAGCAGGAAGACGGACGAGACAAACATCACCAATGCCAGGACCTTGTTGGCGGTCGAGTTGACCCGCCTGCTCAGCAACAACAACCCGAGGAAGATCCCCTGTCCAGCTCCGAGTATCAGGAGTGTGTTGAGCACCTATCGGAGTTCCTTGTTTTGTGGTTTGGTTTCCGCGGTCTCCTCGGCAGGGGGAGTGTAGCTTACATGCGCAACAATGTACAACGGTTTTGGGAACTCAGGTCGTAGCATGTGGGCACATCTTGGGCACATGCACCCGCAACGAGACGCAAGCAGATGGGGTCAGACGCCACAGATCATGGTGTTTTTCTTAGGTGCAAGTACCGATGCGGCCTGTATGTCGTGCTTTGGCGTACTTTTCGCACCCCAAACGCACCCCTGCCGAATCTCGGCCGGGGACGGTTTGTGATCTACCAGTCAATACCGATCCAGCAGACTGCCTGGTCGAAGGCGCACGCCCTCGGAGCGCGTGGATACGTCATCTGACACCACTGCCGCATGGATGGTCATTGCGCCAGACGCTGTGGCTGGTGATTTCACGCGGGAACCGGTAGCCGCGGTAACGAATCGTATTAGTCTTCATCCGCGCAGTCTCACCGCCACCGACTCAAGTTGACAATACCTCGCGGAGCGATCGGCCCGTTACGAGGTTCGACGAGCGTCTCTGAAGCGGCGGGCCTTGTCTCTATTACCGCACACGGTCATGTCGCACCATCGCCGCGAGCGATTCCTGCTCTCGTCCAAAAACAACCAGCTGCAACTGTCTGCCGCGCATATGCGCACTCGACCCAGCAGATCGGATACAAGCAGATCCACGGCCGACCGAACGACCGGCCAGAGCGCGCGTTCAAGTGTTTCGGACTCCTCCCAACCTAAACGGTAGGCGGAACCGTCCGGCTGGAGACGAAGTCGCGCAAAGGTCGCGGGAACAAACTCGTTCAGCACTTCCAATGAGGTTCCGGGAGGAGGCGCGGCAGCAGCCGTTGCCGAGAAGATCTCGAAGATTGCTTCCCTCAACGTTCTGGCTCGGGTCATAACAGTCTCAGCCAACCGAGCATCGGAGGTCGCGACTGCTTCAAGAGCCTCCGCCTGAGAGGCCGTAAGCACGGAAGCTTGCAGACCCCAGCGAACGAGATCGCCGTACCCGGGGATGAGGTCTCTGCGTCTTTCCGTCGGTCGGGAATCAACGGTGTTGGCGAAATCCAGACAGAGCGCGCCACCATTGAGTTCGTACAAATACCCATCAGCGGTAGTGACTCCTCCGCGGCGGATCCGGCTGGATTGGTCAGGGTTCGACACAGCTAACCCCCAAAAGGCTCTTGACAGGTTACCAACATAACATTAGAATACGTAACCATCAATACTAATTACAGTGGTTACTCACAATGGCTCGTCATTTCGACTCGGTTGTGCTGGCGTTTTCCTCGCCATCCACTTCACACCGAACTCTACGTACCCGTCCATCAGGTCGGCAATCGACGGTGTCCCACTATTCACGATGAGAGGATTCCTGGAGGTAACGAACAATGATAGCTCGAGTATGGCGGGGGCGAACCCGACTGGAGCACGCCGACGAATATACTGATTATGTGAGAGGGACAGGCGTGATCCATCATCGGAAGACCTCGGGCAACCGGGGTTCAATGATCTTCCGGAGGTTAAGGGGAGACGAGGTCGAGTTCCTGGTCGTATCGCTGTGGGCCACGTTGAATGACTTGCGCAACTTTGCGGGCCAGGATCCGGAGGTGGCCGTCTACTTCCCTGAAGACGAGAAGTACTTGCTCGAGATCGAGCCAAACGTCCGCCACTACGACGTACCCACGTTCGAGATGGACCATGGCGCGACGCGTTCCGACACGGGGGGAACTGCAGCGGAAGTCGATTACCAAATGGCGGCTCCCATTCACTTCATGAGATGAGGAGAAGTTCCCTATGTGCAAGAGGATGTTTTGGCTCGAACGCCAGTTCCTGTTCGACCTACCTGATTCCGTATTCCCCAATGTCCTGGAGCGTTTGAGAGTGATGCCGGCACGGCTCGCAAAACGCATCGAAGGTGTTCCCAAGCGGGTGTTGACGAAGCAGGAGCAGGAGTGCTGGTCCATACAAGAAAACGTGGGTCATCTGGCCGACTTGGAGCCGCTTTGGATCACTCGGGTCAACGAACTGATTGAAGGCAAAACGGTGTTGACTCCTGCGGACATGTCGAATCGGAAAACGGAATGTGCCGAACACAACTGCCGAGACACCGCGGCCCTGCTGGTCGAGTTCTTCAAAGCCAGGAAGGTGCTGGTGACCCTAATCGTCAACGCACCTGCCGAGGCGTTCGCGAGAACAGCACTGCACAAACGTCTCGGCGCGCAAATGCGTCTGGTCGACCTAGCCTGGTTCGTCGCGGAACACGACGACCATCACCTCGCGACAATCGCTGACCTGGTTGACCGGGAGGCAACCGTACTCAAGGCCTGAACTGAATTAGCCGAACAGTAACCCCAGCCGCTGCCGGGGATCAGCGTGATGGAGCGGCCCAGCCCTCGGATCGTTTAAGCAGTGAGACCCTGCTCATCTATGGATGCCCGAAAGCTACCGAATGGGGTGATTCTCTCTCGGGGCCGGAAGACGTAGGCTTGGCCCGGAGCCATCTTCGGCGCCCCCCCGACCGATGCTTTTTAGCTAATACGGGCAGCAACCCCGAAGGACGCAACCATGAGCGTCTTCACCCAGGACTCTACGGCGAGCACTGCGTGGACCTGAAGCCCGAGATTCCCTCGCAAGCGGAATGGCAGCGAACGCCACTCCAGCAGTAAGCCGGCACTGACACCCGGGTGTGTCGAGCGAGACCTAGTGGTATTCCGGCGATACCACGCAAGCCTTCCGACCGAATCCCGTGCGATGCTCTCATAGGACTCTCGCACTCGATACAATCCCGCGGTTGTCTTGACGTACGAACGAACAAGGCGCCCGTCCGCGATCCTAAAACGCGCGGCTATCGCTGCGTATGCCAGCCCCAATGTTGTGACGACGTTCTCTGTGACAGACCCGTGGAGCGGATGATAGATCACACGCGATCCACGGCCAACACAGTCTCCGAAGTATCCGACCTCACCACCTACGTCAAGTGAGTTGGTTCGTCTCACGAGCACATGGGCGGTCACGCCGGTCGCGACTCTCGCGGAATCGACATCCGCCAGGAGTGAGGGGCTCAGTGTGACTTCCAGATTGTCCTGCGCTGAGGCATCGGCGACGAGAGAGCACAACATCGACAGCCGGACAACGACGGATCGGACAAAGCATCTCACGGGTGGACCTGATGCCACTGACCGAACATAGCTCCGACTATCGCACCCGTGATGGCTCCCATCACCGCCCCTGTGATCGCTCCTACCGTGACCGCTTGCGGATCCACTGAGCACTTCGCGGCATCACACACCGCCCACGACATAAACGCCGCCCCTCCCGCGAAAAGAAGCCCACCGGCAAGCGCCCCTGCCTCCGCACCGGTTCTGGTCGCTGGCCTTCTGTGCCAGAGAATCTCGATCACCGCGGTTTCAACCTGACGGCTGCCCCGTCTGGGCTCCAGATACAAGGAATCGGGCCCTATCCGGAGCAAGGTACCGATGTGCAGGCCGTGGCTGTATGTGCGGAGGCGGATCAGATCCCCGGGCCGCAGAGACTCGAACGCGTCCCGCAGATACTGCGCTTCGAGTTCACAGTTCATGTGCATACAACAGCACGTTACGAGTACCAGGATAACCCTCGTCATCGACTCGACTCTTGTAAGTCACCCTGCGAGGTTAGTGGCAACCAGTCAAGTGACGATCAAGCGACTCGAGTCTGTCCGTGTTGCTACAGCCCCGGAGCACACCGCTTATCTGGTCAGAATCTTCGCGCCAGTACAGCACTTAGACGCGCATGGTTGAATACGCGCGCCACACTGGCGCGCGTAAGGTCCAAGGACAGACCTGCGCGATTATCAGGACTGGACATCAGAATGGACGTGCGAGCTCTCCCATCCTCACTAGCTCACACAAGGGAATCGGAACCACCAGACCCAAGGAACGCCCGGTCGTCAGGGGCACAATCGATACCAAGTAACGGTGGGAACTTGAAAACCGCCGGGAGCAATCCCTTCGAGGTTCGAGTCCCCGGCCCTCCGTCCTTACACAACTCACAACACGGTCACCCGAGTGCGCCAGGATTTCGCGGTGGACTGCCGCAACCTGCCGTAATTGCCCCTCTCTAATGTCGTGCTTTGCAGTGATAAATCGACAGTCAAAACGACAGTCGTTTTCATCGAAGCGTGCGAGAGGAGAAACGTCTACTCCCGCCTGAGCGCCTCCACTGGATTCACCTTCGCAGCTCGACGGGCAGGCAGGTAACTCGCCGCCATTGCCGCGAGCCCAAGCATTACCGTCACTGCAAGCAGGGTCGCGGGGTCAAGGGGATCTACCTCAAAAAGAAAACTCTCGAGTGCACGAACAGACACCAACGAAACCGCAATTCCGATCGCGATACCTATGCCCACCAACGCGAGACCGCGGTTCACCACGCTGCGGATCACGTCACCGTACGCGGCTCCGAGAGCCATCCGAATCCCGATCTCATTGGTGCGGTGCTCCACAGCGAAGGCCAGTACGCCGAAGATGCCCACCATAGACAGCGCCGTGGCAACACCGGCCAGACTGCTCACGAGCAGAAACCTGACTCGTGGACCGGCGACAGACCGGCTAATACGCTGGCCGAGTGTATTCATCTCTATTATGGGGAGATCAGGATCGACGGAATTAACAGCCTCGCGCGCCGCGGCCATCACAGAGGTAGGTGGAATCGCGGTCTCGAGGAGGATGAACCGTTCGCGAAGGGTAAGCTTACGATACACCGTTGGGTAGGGCTCGGTCTCTAGCCGGCGTCGCACATCACCCGCGACTCCGACGACGGTGAGCCATGGACTGTTTTCGCCCAACCCTACCTTGAATCTCCTTCCGACTGCCTGCTCGTTTGGCCAGTACGTACGTGCCATACTCTCGCTGACGACGGCCACAGCTGCCCCGGCTGCAAGTTCATCGGACGTAAAGATGCGCCCGGCGATAAGCGGGATTCCCATTGCTTGGAAATATGAGCTAGAGACTTCATTCATGTGTACCCGGGCCTCCAGGTGCCCTGCTCGAGTCTCCACAGTGACATAGCTGTTCCAGGGCACCATAAAGGGACCCGATGTTGCTGCGGCAACAGTCGTGACTCCGGGTATTGCCTGAAGTCTCGTTCGGAGATGTCGATAGGCCTCCTCGACCTGATCCATTGACGAATACCGAGCCCCCCTGAGGTTCAGGCGCATGGTCACAACACCCCCTTGATCAAATCCGCGATCGACTGAGGTGAGGTGCATGAAGCTCTTGGTCAACAATCCTGCGCCGACCAGCAACACGACCGTGAGGGCTACTTCGAACACTAGCAATGTCGACTGAGTTCGGTTGCGATGCCGTCCGCCCGTGCTTGCTCGGCTCGAGCCCTGAAGCAACCCAACCAACGGCGTGCGTACTGCAGTGATGGATGGCAGCAGGCCAACAAGCGCACCGGTGAGAACGGAAACGCCAGCCGCGACGGTTAACACTCGAAGATCCACGCTGATCTCGCCGAGTCGTGGTGTTCCACTCGGAAGAAGTGTGACAAACGGCTCTATGCTAACGATGGCCACGATTACTCCAAGTGCACCGCCTATCAAGGAAAGAACCAGGCTCTCGGTCAAGAGCTGTCTCATCAGCCGCCACCGTGCGGCGCCGATCGACGCGCGGACTGCCAGCTCTCTACGACGTCCGGACGTTCTGACCAGCAGAAGATTTGCGATGTTGACACAGGAAATGAGGAGTACCGACCCCACAGCCCCTAGCAATAAAAGCAGCGCTGGCCGCACGTTGCCCACGACCGCCTCTTTGTAAGGTACGACGCGGAAAGTGTACATTCCGTACTGACTATTGGGCGGGATCGCGTCACTCAGTCGCGCGGCTACCATCTCCATATCCCGTTGCGCCCATTCGATCGAAACTCCGGGCTTCAGACGTGCGATCGCGCGGGCGAAGGACCAGTTCCTGGCACCTTGGCGCCTTTCGTCACTGAAGGTCGTCCACATCTCGCCATCGTCTGGGAATTGAAACCGCGGGGGCATCACGCCTATGATCACATAGGGCTCCTCGTCCAACAGCATCGTTCGGCCAAGCACGGTCGAATACGATCCGAAACGTCGTTGCCACAAACCATGACTCAGTACAACAAGTCGCGGCCCGCCAACCACATCGTCCTCCGGGAGAAAGGTTCGGCCGAGGATCGGGGCTGCGCGGAGAGCCGCAAATACGCCGTAAGTGACTGCGGTCCCCGTGATCAACTCAGGCTGGTCGCCGCCGATGGCGGTGTACCTCGTGACGCGATAGATGCCGACCGCGTCGAAAACGCTGTTCATATCAAGCCAGTCCTCGTACTCTGGATAAGAGAACGTCTGGCTTACCGTGACGAGACGCCTGGATTCCACGTACGGCAGCGGACGCAGGACGACACCGTCCACCACGCTGTAGATCACGGTGTTCGCACCGATGCCTAGTGCAAACAGCAGCAACACTACGGAGAAGAACGTTGGCTTGCGTTTGAACGACCTGAGGGTGTAGCGAAGGTCTTGCGTCAAGGCTTCCGGCGCCGACAATATCCGGTTTCTGGCCGAGCCTTTTTGGCGATTGTGTACAAGGCGCTCCAGCAACCCGTCACGCAAGGAATGCCAGACCGCAAGCCCGATCACTCGAGCAACGGGGAATCCCACTTTTCGCTGCCGGAGCGCGGCGAAGCGATCGACGTACGTGTTCTTCAATTCGTCGCCGAACTCCTGACGGAATTCTCTCGGGTAGGCGCGAAGCAGCACATCTACCAGCCAGCGCAGCCAACGCGCTCGCTGCGGCTTTCTCATCGTCCCTCCCCCGCTGTCGTTGCGAGCGCCCTCACATGTTTCATCCCAGCGATTTCGACGAGTCGTGCTGCTTCTGCGGCAAGCACCTTCCGACCTAGCGACGTCAGCCGATAATAACGTCTCCGCTCATCGTTCGACTCGGACACCTGCCGTTTACCAACCTCGACGATGACGCCCGAGTCCAGCAGCTTTTTCAGGCGGCGGTACAATGGGCTCGGCTCCAAAACAATCTTCCCGCCAGTGGTTTCCTCTACCACCTTCAAGATCCCGTACCCATGGAGGTCCTGCTCACTCAACGCCAGCAGGATGTGAAAGAAATCCGGCTTCAGCGGGAGGAGTGATCTGGGATCGATTTCTTGCTTTCTTTGTGGCATCGTCTTCACGCTCCATAAGAGGACCGGTGGACTATAGACCCTTAGTCCATAAATAACAGAAACCGCAGCTTTGTCAACACAATGAGGAGTTGCGCCGTGACAGTCTACGGTTATATTGTCGCTTAAGGCGACACGTAGCCTTAGGCGAGGCCACTCTGCCGTTGGTGTTCTGAGAGGGGGGTAGGTTCACTTGACCAGAAAAGCAGAAATCGGCGAATTCGAGCATCTCGTAATGCTCGCTGCGCTTCGACTTGGCAGTGAGGCGTACGCTCCCAATATCGCAAGGCACCTCGAGGAACGAGCCGGACGCGAGATGAGCAGGGGCACCCTGTACGCAGCACTGGAGCGTCTCGAGGCGAAGGGATTCATTGAATGGCATGTCGAGGCTTCGACGTCCAAACGTTCGGGCGATCGCCGTCGATTGTTCGCACTCACCGCCGCAGGCGTGCGGGCGCTCTCAGACCAACGCCAGGTGCTCCAGGACCTGTGGGAAGGAGTAGAGCACTTGCTCGATAGGGCGGGAGCATGAGTTTGAGCAATCGGTCTTCTTCGCCCCCTTGGGTGTGGCGATGTCTTCTTTCGTTCTGGCTTCCGTCAGGTGCGATTGGCGAAGCGATACGCGGCGACTTGGAGGAAGCGTTTCGGGATGCTGCTCAACGTGAGTCGGTGGAGAGCGCCCGGGCGTGGTATCGGAGACAGGTGTTCGGTGTGCTCACTCACTTCGTGCTTCCACGTGGCGTAAGGCGATCTTTGCGCCCGTCATCGCCCGCACCGCCGCGCAGGCGGCGTGGTTTGCCGGGCGGCGCCCTCATGCAGGACATACGTTACGCGTTACGATCTGGCGCCAAGAACCCAACGTTCACGGTGCTGGCACTCCTTTCCCTTTCCGTCGGGATCGGGGCCAACACGGCAATCTTCAGTATTGTGAACACGCTTCTGGTGCGGGATCTCCCATATGAGGCTCCGGAGGAGTTGGTCAGCGTCTACCGGGATTGGGCTTTTGGACGCTTCGGTCCCCTGGCCTACCCGGATTACCTCGAACTGAAGGAGAGGACTTCAGGCGTCCTCTCGGGGCTGGAGGGATATCAGTTCGTCGTTACCCAGAGGGATGTCGATCAGCAGGTCGAGGTTCTGATAGGGGAACTCGTTACCGGCAACTACTTCACCATGCTGGGTATTCCGGCGTATCTCGGAAGGACCGTCCTCCCTGAGGATGATGTCGCTCCCGGAGCCCACCCGGTGGTTGTTCTCGGCTTCGAGTACTGGCAGCGATCTTTTGGCGCCGATCCGGATGTGTTGGGAGGGTCCCTTCGTCTGGGGGGGCAGGCCTATACCATCATCGGCGTAGCACCAGGAGATTTTCCGGGTCCGATCCGCGGCGTCCAGGTCGATTTCTTCGCCCCTATCACGATGTTGGGTCAGCTTCTGCCCTTGGAATCGGAACCTCTGGAATCTCGGGGATCAAACTCTTTCTGGCCCGTTGGTCGCATGGATCACGGGG
Source organism: Gemmatimonadota bacterium (assembly GCA_039588935.1). Classification (GTDB taxonomy): domain Bacteria; phylum Gemmatimonadota; class Gemmatimonadetes; order Gemmatimonadales; family GWC2-71-9; genus JBDGYW01. The sequence goes on from JBDGYW010000083.1 coordinate 13,338, forward strand.
CCACTCTCATGGCACTCACTGGCGTAATCGACGGGGTCTCCAGGTATCTCCGGGAATCCTATCCTGAGGTATGGCAGGCGGGGGACAGCTTTGTGGTGGCGCCAACCCGGAGTGTGGTGTTCAATCCCGCCATGGACCGGACAGTGGTATCGGCCAACTTCCTGGCCATGGGGTTCGTTGTGTTGGTTCTCCTCATCGCCTGTGCCAACCTCGCCAGCATGCTGCTGGCCAGAGCCGTAGAGCGGCGCAAGGACGTGGCCCTCCGCCTGGCCCTGGGAGCCAGCCGAGGACGTCTGATCCGGCACCTCCTCACCGAGAGTCTTCTTTTCGGTTTGCTGGGTGGGGCTGGAGGTCTGGCCCTGGCTCGATGGATTCTACACCTGGGGCAGACCCTCTTCCTCCACTTGCCTGTTCCTCTGGGAGTCGACTTGCGTTTCGACTGGACGGTCTTGGGGTTCACTCTGGCGGTATCTGTGGCGACCGGTGTGGCGGTGGGGCTTGTTCCCGCACTCAGGGCCACCCGACTCGACGTCGCCCCAACCTTGAAGGACGAAGGCTCCGGGAGTGGGCAGCCGAAGACCATTGCCCTCAGCCGACTCCTGGTGGCGGGGCAGGTGGCGGTGTCCGTCGTACTCCTGGTATCGGCAGGGCTCTTCTTACGGAGCTTTGACGCCACGAAGCTCCTGGATCCAGGGTTCGGACAGGAGCCGACGGCAGTTCTTTCGTTCATCGTTCCTCGACCACAACACTCTCGGCAGGAGGGGCGGGCGCTGGTGGCTTCGTTCCTGGATCAGGTCCGAGCGGTTCCCGGTGTGACACACGCCGGGATAATCTCCAACCTCCATCTCAACACCCTGAACAGGATGCT
>JBDGYW010000084.1:0-13995 GCA_039588935.1 Gemmatimonadota bacterium
ACTCGAGGCCATCAAGCTGGTCTACGCCTCCACATTCCTGAAGGCCGCCCGCGACTACCTGGTGGGTACACCTCACCGGATAGAAGAGGAGAGAATGGCGGTCTTGTTGCAGCGGTTGGTCGGCGCGCAGCACGGTGATGTTTTCTATCCCACCCTGTCGGGGCTCGCGTCGTCCTACAACTTCTACCCATTCGGTGACATGAGTCCGGAGGATGGTGTCGCGCAGGTTGCTCTGGGACTCGGTAAATCCGTTGTTGAAGGCTTCGAGGCGTTCCGGTTCTGCCCACGTTACCCGGACGTGTTACCGCAATTCTCGAGCGTGAAGGACACGCTCCGTACCGCGCAGCGGCGTTTCTACGCGCTCGACATGCTTCGCAATGACATCATCTCCACGATGCCGCCCGACTCGAACCTGCCGCACATGGAGGTCGGCGATGCGGTGGAGCACGGCGGAGCCGATATGCTGCTGTCGAGTTATCTCCGCGATGACGACGCAATCGTGTTGGGCAAAGTCCCGCACGGGACACCGATTGTGACCTTTGCGCCGCTGCTGAAGGGCCATGTCTATCCACTGCCCGAGATCCTTCAGCGTGTTCTCCGGATGGCACAGGCCGCCATGGAATGCCCGGTCGAGATCGAGTTCGCACTGCAGTCTGCTGCCGACAGAGAGGAACGGCCGGTACTGCACTTGTTACAGGTGAGACCGTTGATGGTCGAGCAGGTTTCTGGAGACCTCGATGTTGATATCGGCAATTCGAACGACACCGTTGTCTATTCGGAGGATGCGTTGGGACACGGGCGCAGGTTGTCGGTGACCGACTTGTTGGTCATCTCCCCAACGCGCATAGACCGCTCGGCGATGCAGCAGGTGGCAGCGGCAGTGGAGCGAATCAACAGGAACATCGCAGATTCAGGCAAAGAGTACCTCCTCATAGGCCCTGGCAGGTGGGGATCACAGGATCCATGGCTAGGCGTGCCTGTTAAATGGTCTCAGATCTCAGCAGCCCGAGCCATCGTTGAAACGGACTTCCCCGACCTCGAGGTAGACCCGTCATACGGTTCCCACTTCTTCCAGAACATCACCTGTTTCGGAATCGCCTATATGACGGTGCATGACAACCGAGGCTTGGGGCATGTGAACTGGGATTGGCTCGACCGACAACCATCCGAAAGCGAGGAGCTAGACGGAGTGGTTCGCCATATCCGACTTGAGCGGCCAGTTCACGTGTTGGTAGACGGTAAGGCGCGGAGGGCGGCTGTGAGGTTCGAGCAGTGAGTGGGCCGAAACCTCCAACACCCAATGGAGGGTGGGTTAAGCTCCACTTGGACGTTGGATGTTGAAAGTTGGAGGTTCGGCGCTCCTACTGCCGCCCCACCACCTGCCTCCCTCCGATGAATACCATCTCCACGCTCGACAGTTCTTCGAGCGGATCGCCGCTGAATACAACCAAATCGGCTGACTTGCCCACCTCAAGCGATCCAAGTTGCTCAGACACACCGAAGACCTGAGCGGGGTTCAGGGTGAGCGCCCTAAGAGCGTCCTCGCGAGGGAGTCCGTTCCTCATCGCAATGCGCGCCTGTTCGACTAGCCCATCAACGTTGTCGACTCCACCGGTCTGGAAGGCAACCTGTACGCCTGCCTCGGCAAGCAGGGCGGGCGCATGCGCCGTGCCGCGTCTTGCCTCAAGCTCCCGATGGGATGCACGTGCGGGGCCCCAAATGACCGGAATCGCCCTCTCTGCCAGTAGGCTCGCAACGCGGTGAGCTTCGGCACCGCGATTCAAGATCATCGGAACGCTGAACTCCTCGGTTATCCTGAGCGCAGTGTGGATGTCGTCGAAACGGTCTGCGCTCACAATGAGGGGTACTTCACGGCGCAGCACTGGCAGCAGTGCTTCGAGTTTGAGATCCCTAGCAGGAGGTGACGGGTTGTCTTCTTCGTCCTCATCCCGCAACGCCTGCTTGCTCTCGTAGCGCGCGATTTTGTCGGCGTACTCCTGGGCCTGGATCAGCGTTTGCCTGAGCAGAGCAGCCGCTCCCATGCGAGTCATGGGAGTAGTGTTTTTCGGTCCGTAGCGGAGTTTGGGTGCCTCACCCAGCGTCACGTGCACACCCACCGGCGAACCGATTACCATCTCGTCGACGGTCGATCCGTAGGTGCGAATCAGGGCACTCCGTCCGGTGAGAAGGTTGCCCTCCGCAGGAGCGCAGAGTGCCGTGGTGATACCCGCCTGCCCAGCCAATGGGACGAAGCGGTTCGCGGGATTCAGCCCATCGACCACCTGCATTTGCGGAGTCACAGGATTGGTCGCCTCGTCGTCGTCCTCTCCATAGGACGGGTAGTCGGCAAGGCCCAGGTTCGTGAATCCATCGATCATACCAGGCAGAATCGTCTTGCCCGACACGTCGATGACGCGTACGCCAGAAGGAATGGAGATGTTGGAGCCGATCGCGCTTATGCGGCCATCGGTTATCACGATCACGCCGTGCTCTATCTCTCCCTGCGTGATCGTGAGCAAGCGTGCGCCGCGGAGTGCCACCGTTTCGCCTTGCGCGAGCACGCCGGGCGGGTGAACGGCGTAACCGAGCGCCAGCGTAAGGAGGAATGGCAGGAGCCTTTTCATTTCCTACCTCCCTCTTCCCGGCGCCAATTGGATGCGAGCCTCGGGGTCGCGCGAGTAGACGAGTTCTCCGTCCACGAAGACAGCCTCGGGCACGGCGAGAGTCTGCAGCGGGTGGCCCCGCAGAATGAGCAGGTCTGCGTCCTTGCCGGCCTCGATGCTGCCCACGCGATCGTCCGCGCCGATGATCCTGGCGGCGTCGATTGTCACGCTTCTAAGCGCTGCGTCGGCGTCCATTCCGTTCTTCACCGCGAATGCGGCGATCTCGAGCATGTCACCGCCCGGTGAAGCTGCGCCCGGGGCGTACCAACCGGAATTCAAGCGCGGCCGGAAGGCAATGCGGACACCGGCCTCAGAAAGAAGTGCCGGCATGCTCTGGTTGAATCCCTCATCTTCGATAGCGCCGATGCCACGGAAGAGATTTTCCACTATGACCGGAATCTCCCTGCTTCGGATTTCGTCGACGAGCTTGTACGCGTCCGTGGCGCCGTCCAGGATGATCCTCAAATCGAATTCATCCGCAATTCTAAGCGCGGTGTAGATGTCGTCCCTCCGCTCGGCATGGACAAGCACCGGAGTCTCCCCACGCAGCACCGGAAGGAGGGCTTCCATGTCCAGATCGCGTTTCAGAGGGTCGTCGTCTTCGTCTTGCGCATCCACCTTCCTCATGTACTCCTGGGCCTTAACCAGTGCTTCGCGGAGTAGTGCTGCCACGCCCATGCGCGTCATCGGCGACTTCGACTCACGTTTGCTCGACCGGCCGAGTCCAACCACCATCGTGGCATTATTGGTCACGATCATCTCGTCTACAACGACGCCTGACATCTTGAGGACTGCGCCTCTCCCGCCGATCACGTTCCGGTCTCCTGGCGTGACGAGGGCCGAGGTCACGCCGAGTTCCCGTGCATGACTGAACTGTGGGGCGTGAGGTTCCACCGCGTGAATCACTTCCATGGCAGGGACGACTGGCTTCGACGTTTCGTCGATGTGACTCTGCCGGCGCCAGTTACTCCCAATGCCCACGTACGACCGCGGCGACACCAGTCCCGGCATAACCACGAAGCCTTCTGCGTCGATCACAGTGTAGCCGTTGGGAACGGAGAGCCCCTGTCCGACACGCGTGATCTTGCCGTCCTCGATGAGAACCGTGCCGCCCTCGATCGGGTCGCCAGCCATGGTGAAGACCGTGCCACCGCGAACGGCGATTCGATTTGACTCATTGATATCGTCCGGTATCGTGAGGTCGCGTTCGGCGATGGTGAACGAACCCAGGTCCGGCTTGGCAGCCATCTCGTGTTCGTACTCGACGTTACCGTCAATGACCACAGTCTGCACCTCACTCAACATGTCGAACGGTTCGCCGTCCAGGAGTACGAAGTCGGCGTCCTTACCAACCTCGATGCTGCCGATGCGTTCCTCCAAATCCATCGCCTCGGCGGGAGCCAGTGTGATCGCCCGGAGGGCGTCGTCTTCTTCCATCCCGTAGCGTACGGTCAGCATCGCGAGGTGGCGCAGGTTCTGTTGGGGACCGCCGAGCGCATCCGTTTGCAGCGAGACCTTGTAGCCGGCGTTTGCGAGAATGGCTGGGTTGTTCTTGAACGTCAGCGCGTCGTCGAAGTAGCTGAAGAACATCGGCGGACCGACGTTGATGTGCAGCTCGTTTTTGCGGTCGGCCAGAGCGTCAACGAGCAGGTGCGCCCAATATGAGTGGCAGAGGCTCAGGTTCAGGTTGAACTCGTCGGACAGGCGGATCGCGGACATGATCTCCGACGCGGTTGCGACGTGGATGTGCGTCGGGATCTCGCGCCGCATCGCCGAAACGAGGGCCTCCTTGCCCAAGTCGCGTGCAGGAGGTGTGGCATCGTCGTCGTCCTCGCGTTCGCTCTCGTATTTCTCCCAACTGGCTGCGTATTCCTGAGCTTCCACAAATGCCTTTCTGGCCAGGTGGTAAACACCCATCAGGGTTGAGGGCATCTGATTCCTGCCACCGTAGACGCCGACCGGGTTGCCCTCGATCGCCATCTTCAGGTCTGCGACCTCCCGGAGCACCATCTCGCTCGGAGGAGCGTCTTTCAATTTCACCGCGACACTGGTGCCGCCGATGATATTTCCGCTCCCTGGCCGGGAGATCACTGTCGTCACACCGCCGGCGCGCCCTGCGGCAATGGCTGGATCGTCCCAGTTGAACGAGTCGAACGCTCTCACTGCTGGTGTGATCGGGTTCGTCATCTCGTTGCCGTCCGAATTCTCCTGGACCATCGGCACGCTATAGACACCGACGTGGGTGTGCATGTCGATCAAACCGGGGATCACCACGGCTGCTTCCACGACAGTCGCATCGCTCGGCACATCGAGATTCTGACCGACGCGTACGATCTTGCCGGCCTCGACGAGTACTACGCCGTTTTCGATCACGCCGTTGGCGACGGTGTACACTCGTTCGCCGCGGACTGCGAGCGACTGGGCGTGGGTCGCGGCAGAGTGAGTTGAGGTCAGGGTCAACACACAGAGCACGGGAAGAGAAAAACGTCTGGCCAAACCTGGCAGAGTCATGGAGCCTCCGAATCGATCAGCGAGAATATCCATCAGGTGAGAACAAACATGCAGCGTGATCTACTCCATCACCACCCTCAATCGCATCACGTGCTGCACATCGAGTTCGTCGCGCCACACACCGTAGACCTTGTCGCTGCGGAATGTTCGCGGTTGAAATCGATCTGGCAGTTTGACGACGCCGAGGTACCTGCCGTCGCGGTCGTATACGTCTGATGTCGTGGAGCCAAACTCCTCGAGGAAGTTGTAGCGTTCGAGTTCTTCGTCAGAGAGACCGCCGGGGGTTTGAATGCGTTGTACCCAGATGGAACCATGCGGCCCCACGTGGATACCGTAGTAAGCCGGGTAGAACTCGGCGAACTTGACTCTGGCATGAAGCTCAGGGAGACGCGAAGTGATCACACCGGCATCGATCCACGCACGGTCGAGGTAGGCCCAATAGGCTCTGAGGTCTCGGGCGGTGACGGGAGCCGGCTCGTAGTCTCTCGCCATAATGCGGGTGAGCGTCCCCGACCGATCGTACGTGCCGATTCGATAGTCGTTGTTCACACCAAAAATGACTGTCAGTGAATCGGTCACGTTCCACATAGGTTCTGGTGAGAACTGGTGCGTCTCACCGGGAGTCCTGCTGGCGCCGCCCGATGGGAAGGTGATGAGGGTATCACCGAACTGCCCGGATGACTCGATAGCGACGATGTGATCCAGCGTGTCGGGAAGCGGCATACGTACCTGTGCGACCAGCACACCGCTGTGCGTCAAGTAGTAGCGCACGGGACGCCCTTCCTCCGGGCGGAGCGGTACGCTCGCGAGCGCTGTCCCGTCGGGAGCATAGCGGTTGATACGCCGATTCGTCGGATCGGGAACGACCAGAGTGTCTCCGGGCGCGACCATCAGGTAGCGCGCGTTCCGGCCGAGTTCGCCAGGTCCGTTTCCGGGACCTCCAACCGTACGGATGTACTGCCCTTCGTTGGTGAACACCCTGACCTGTTGAGCCTGGGTGTCGGTGATGTAAATGTCCCCATTCGATCCGACGGTTATCCATCCTATCTGCCCGAATTGGTATTCTGGATCAGCCTCCAGCGCGCCGAACCGCATTTCCTCCTCGAACGTCCACTCTTCTCCGTCGGCCCACATGCCGTCGTCGGTGTTCATTACGATCTTCACACCGGCGCTGTCGGTGATGGTTCCGGTCCAACCAGTGTTATCGGTGGTGCAGGCGAAGAAGGGAAGGACGATAAGACAAGCAAATGCGTATGCGTACCGAGTGAGTCGTATCAAGAAGACCCTCCACGTTCGATCATGTTGGGTTTGTGTGCGGAACGTGTCTTCAGCCCCTCAATCTTCACACCGATCACCCGCGCCACTTGCGCGGCGCAGTCCTCCAGCAGCCTCGGCCCCTTTCGCAGCAACGCGATATCATCCAAGGGCTTTGACAACGCACCATAATATGCGTCAACTCCATGGTCTAGCAGTGCCTCGGCGCCGGGCCCAATCGACCCCGAAATCACTATCACTGGTATCCCCTGTTGCCGCGCCTCACGGATCACTCCCATGGGCGCTTTGCCGAACAGCGTCTGCCCGTCAGTTCTTCCTTCACCGGTTATCACCAAATCGCATCCCGACAGTCTCTTGTGCAGACGAATCGCGTCAGCCACCAGGTCGATGCCGGGACGTAGAGTGGCTCCCAGAAACGCCAGGAGTCCCGCCCCCAGCCCACCCGCAGCACCTGCGCCTGGCACCCGTTCCACATCGATTCCCAGATCGTTGCGCAATATGCGCGCAAGGTGCTTCAGGTTCTCATCCAGGACGCGGATCTGTTCAGATGTGGCACCCTTTTGCTCGCCGTACACCCGAGCTGCGCCCTTCGGACCCGTAAGCGGATTGTCGACGTCACAGGCGACCTCAATTCCGACTCGATCCGGCGCAGACATTCTATCGGACAAGTCGATTCGGGCCAACTTCTCCAGCGCTCCACCGCCTTCAGGGATCTCACGACCATTTTCGTCCAGGAACCGAACGCCGAGCGCGCGAGCCATCCCCATACCGCCGTCGTTGGTGGCACTGCCGCCGATGCCAATCAGGATCTTCCGCACACCGGTTCGGAGAGCCGCACGAATCAGATCGCCGGTACCATGCGTGGTGGTATTCATTGGGTTTCGTTCAGAGGGTTTCAGAAGAACGAGCCCACTTGTCGCGGCCATCTCGATGATGGCGTTGCGCCCGTTGCCCGTGACGCCATATTGCGCCCAGATCGGCCGACCAAGAGGATCGTGAACCTTCGCGCGCTTCAACCGACCCTTTGTGGCATCTACTATCGCCTGCACAAAGCCGTCACCACCGTCGGCCATCGGGACTTTGCGAACGGAGATATTGACCAGTTCTCGTCGCAATCCGCGCTCGATGCACTCCGCGGCCTCAAGGGCGGTCATAGTTCCTTTGAAGGAGTCGGTAGCGATCGCCACTTTGAATTTCTCAGGTGCCATTCAGCTCCCAACAACGGATAGTTCTTTGCGGCGGCACGGCGGTAGGGCGTGTTGAACGCCGGATTTCCAACATCGAACATCCAACGATTTCATGCCACCATTACCTCATCTAGCCAACCGGCGCACTGAGTCGTAATGTAGAGACCGCGGGCCAACCCCCGGAGCCATCCCATGGCTGACCAATCCGATCACCTCAAGAACGCTCTTTCCGGTGTGGCGACTAGGGTTGCCAGAGTAACGGGATTTTCGAGAGAGAACATAGCTTTCCAACGAACCCATGAGAGGGAAATGATGGAAAGAAGAACGGTCACCAGACGCCACTTCATGACATCCTCGGCCGCCGGTATGGCGGGAATGGTCTGTCTTCCGTCATCAGAAATCCTCCTCGGCGGGAAACAAGGCGACAGAACTCTCGTTTACCGCACCCTTGGAAGGACCGGCATGAGAGTCCCCGTGATCGGAATGGGGATACTGTCCGCCGGTGCGCCTGAGTTGATCCACGCCGCACTCGATGCCGGAATCACCCATTTCGACTCCACAGCCGCCCAACCGCAGCAGGCGCGCAACGAGGAGATGATCGGCGAGGTGATGAAAGGACGTCCAAGGGACTCGTTCATATATGGCACCAAGATCCACCTGCCCCAGGACTACGGCACGGGTCTCTACAGAAGCGCGGCGACAGAGGCCGAGTTCACCAGGCTGCTGGATACCGCACTCCAAAACCTGCAAATGGACCACGTGGACATCGTATACCACCACATGATCTCCAGGAGGGAGTCTGCTTTCCACGAGCCAGCAATGAACGCCATGGTGAAGGCGAAAGAGGCTGGCAAAGCACGATTCCTGGGTATGACCACCCACGCCAACGTGCCGGAAGCCGTTCACGCCGCCGTTGATTCTGAGTTCTATGAAATCGTGATGGCTTCGTACAACCCACGGCAGACTGATGTGCTCGAGGTCAAGGAAGCCATTGCCAGAGCCGCCGGTGCCGGATTGGGTGTCGTGGCAATCAAGGTGATAAGGGGAGATGTGAATCGAGACGAAGGCCCCGTAGACGCTCGCGCGTCGCTCAAATGGGTGCTTCAGGACACTAACGTCCACGCAACGATCCCGGGCTTCGGGACATTCGAGGAAATGAACATCGACCTCTCCGTGATGGAGGATCTTCGCCTCACCGAGGCCGAGTTGAACGACTTGAATGGGCATGCCTCAACACCTCACCTGTTCTGCCAGGGATGCGGCCAATGTCTGGGTCAATGCAGCGGGGGACTCCCGATTCCCGACCTGATGCGGTCTTACATGTACGCGTACGGCTACCGTGAGCCGTCCCTTGCTCAAAGCACTCTCGCTTCGCTGGATCTCCCTCACAACGTCTGCGGTGATTGTTCGTCCTGCTCGGTAGAATGCACGAACGGCTGGGACGTCGCGGAGAAGATTCGGGATGTGGTGCAACTCGTGAATGGGCATCAGGTATTATCGCGTCGACCGTAACCTGACGATCCGAGATTGCAGATCAATGATTTACAGCCGCACCGCCAATCTGCAATCTCAAATTCGCACTCCGCATTCTGCAGTCGAAGACCGGAGCCACCTGAAACCATCCAATCGCACCCCCCGTATTCCCCATTAAACTTGCACTGCAATAGAAATCTGTGAGGTACGAATGGGCCGCGATAGCCTGGGTGAGTTCGAAAAAGTCGTCCTGCTGGCAATTCTCCAGCTGGGGGGCCAGAGCTACGGGGCACCGATCCTGGACGAGATAGAGAAGCGTGCCGGCCAGACTCCGTCGAGCGGGACGCTCTATGTGGCGCTACGCCGCCTCGAGAGAAGAGGACTTCTCGCCTCGTTCTTTGGAGACCCAACACCGGAGCGGGGCGGGAGGGCGAAGCGGTTCTTCCGCGTCGAGCCCGAGGCGATCCGGTTGCTGCGGCGGTCGCAAGAGCTCTGGACCAGCATGGTGGATGGACTGGGGCCGGTGTTGGAGGGTGAATCGTGAGGACGCCACTTGCCCTCGCCATCCTGAGCCGACTTCTGAGGAGCGACGATCGGGAGGAAATCCTGGGGGACCTCGAAGAGCGTTACCTGCGGCGCAGGAAACGTTCGGGAACGATCGCCGCAACGCTGTGGTTGTGGCACCAGGCTTTACCCGTTCCTCTCAAGATCGCCGCGGACCGATGCATGGCAGGCAGGGTTCGCCAGCGATCTGCCAGCCCAGAGCATTCTCACCGGAACTACGGAAGAGGGAGAACCGCGTCTGAATCCCTTTTGTTCGACCACCTTTCCAGGAATCTCCGGTTCACCTGTCGCGCTCTGAGAACTCGGCCGCTCTTCTTTCTGATTCCGGTTCTTTCACTGACTATCGGGATCGGGGCGAACACGGTCGTGTTCAGCGCGTTGAACAAACTTCTGCTGCAAGGTATGGGCGGCGTTCCCAACGCAGCCCGGGCCGTGGAGATCGGGACGGGCACAAACGGAGCCGGTTTCCGCGAACTCAACTATCCGGATATCCTCGATCTCCGGGAGCAGTCCACCGTCCTGGACGAGGTTGCCGGATACAAGTACCAGATGTTCACGCTGAGTCGGGGGGAGGCCGGTGTTCGCGCTTTCGGGCTCCTCGTATCAGCAAACTACTTCGACGTCTTGGGGGTTCGCGCATTGCACGGCAGGACCTTCCTTCCGGAGGAGGACAGGGACCTCGACGCGCACCCCGTGGCGGTCCTGAGCTATTCATTTTGGCAGAATCGCTGGGGAGCCGACCCGGACGTGGTGGGCTCCACCGTGTATTTGAGTCGGCAGCCGTACACGGTGGTTGGGATAGCTCCGCCGGACTTCGGCAGCCACGCCGCGGTCGGAAATCCTGACGTGTATGTCCCTCTGATGCAGCACCCATCACTCAATCAGGGACGGAATCAATTCGAGACCAGGGGGTCCGTCTGGCTTCCCGTTCTCGCCTCTGTTGTACCAGGTGCGTCCGTGGAGGAAGCGAACGCCGAGGTTGTTACGGTCTTCCAACGTCTGTCCGAGGAATACCCAGGCACCAACGCTCGGCGGACTGCGAGTGTCAGACGATACGGAGCCCTGCCCGTCATAATGCGGAGCCCCGCCACGGTATTCATGGCCACGATGATGGGCTTCGTGGCCCTCATTCTAGTAATCACATGCACCAATGTGGCCGGAATGTTCGTCGCGAGAGCGGCGGCTCGCCAGAAAGAGATTGCCATAAGACTGGCAATAGGATCGAGTAGAGGGCAGCTGCTCCAACAACTGCTCACAGAGTCGATGGTGGTATCCGTGATCGGCGGAATTGGAGGAGTGGCGTTCGCGGTTTGGGTGTTGCGGTATCTCTCTTCCCTCACGCTCCCTGGTCCGTTTCCCGTGCAAGTCGACATTTCACCCGACGGCGGAGCGTTGCTCTTTGCATTGGCTCTGACCCTTTTGACCGGAGTCTTCTTTGGTCTCCTGCCTGCGCGACATGCTTTTGGGCTGAGCCTCCTCAACGTTCTCAAGAACGAGGGAGCGCGACCGCGTTCGACGGAGGGACGCCTCCGCCGCGGATTTGTGGCAGCTCAAGTGGCGGCATCCCTGGTGCTGTTAGTGGCCGCCGGCCTGCTTGCCAGAGCGCTGCAACATGCGGGGGAAATCGACACGGGTTTCGACGCAGATGGCGCCTACGTGACGTTTGTGGACCTTTCCACAGAAGGATATGTCGAGGAAGACGGCAGTGTCTTCCAGACCGAGGTCCTTGAACACTTCTCGGCGTTGCCCTGGGTGGAGTCGGTTGCGCTGTCAATCGACCTGCCGTCCGATCTGAGTACTCATGGCACCTCCGTGACACCGGAAGGATGGGAGGGTTCAGAAAACCGCGACGATCTGGCAACGCGGTACAACGCGGTTTCTCCGGAATACTTCTCGGCGCTTCGCATCGGAGTGATCGAGGGGCGTGGTTTCGAGGAAGCCGACCGGGCAGGAGCCGAGGAGGTGGCGATCGTCAGCCGTGCGCTGGCAGAGCGAGTCTGGCCCGACGAGAGCGCCGTGGGCCGGCGCATGCAGGTTGCTGGCACAGATATCACCGTGGTAGGTGTGACGCAGGACGTACCGAACGCACTCCTCACGGAAGATCCGGAGGCACTGCTGTACCGACCTCTCAGTCAGGCGTATGGAGAAGAGATCAACCTCGTGCTTCGCTCCTCGGCCGACCATGCGCTCATCGCGCGCGAAACACACCGGGGGCTCCGCGCTCTCGATCCCAGGATCTCCTTGTCCCCAGTGATCGAATTGCGGCGGTTCACCGAGGTGGGGATCCTCCCTCAACGAATTGCCGGATGCCTTGCAACCAGCCTCGGCATTCTGGCACTGCTCCTCTCCACCATGGGTGTGTACGGTGTGATGGCGTTTGCCGTGGCACAAAGGCGACGGGAGATGGGAATTCGTATGGCCCTGGGTGCCAGGTCCGGTAGAGTCCTCGGTGCGGTGATCTTCGGAGCGCTCCGGATCACTCTACCCGGATTGATCGTGGGGGCGCTCCTGGCTTTGGCCGTAGGGGTAGTCCTGCAGAGTCTCCTCTTGGGAGTCAGCCCTCGAGATCCAGTGGCGCTCTTTGGCGCCGCGTTGGCTGTCGGCGGGATGGTGGTAGCCGGAACGTTTATCCCGGCCCGGCGGGCTGCAAGCACAGATCCGGTTGAGGCGTTGAAGTACGAGTGAGCCCTTCAGTCCATCTTCAGCGCCGTCACAGGCTCCACGGATGCTGCTCGTCTAGCGGGCAGCCAGACCGCCATCGTGGCAACCGCCAGCAGTAACAACGGCACTGCACCAAAGGCAACGGGGTCGAGCGCATTCACTCCGTACAGCAGGCTCTTCACGAACCGTGACGCTCCGACCGCGCCGATCAAGCCGAGAGCGGTGCCCACGAGAGCCAACCTCAGTCCTTCTCCCAGAACTAGCCTTTTTATCGTCGATTTGTCAGCGCCGAGCGCGGTCCTGATACCGATCTCTCGGGTGCGCCGCGCCACAGAATGTGCCAAGACACCGTAGATACCGACGGCCGCGAGGAACAATCCGAGCACTGCGAACGCTCCAAGTACGTAGACGTTGAGGCGTGCCGGGAGCAGCGCCAACCCGACGTGGTCTTCCATCGTGCGCACGTCGTGTAGTGGCAGATTGGGATCCAGATTGCGAGCAATCTCGCGAATCCGGCCGAGTGCGCCGAACGGGTCGGCGGAGGTACGTGCCACCAGTGTCATGCCGAACCACATAGACTCCCGGTGAGGCAAATACAAAAACTCGGTAGCCGACTCACCGAGGCTATGATACTTGCCGGTCTCCACGACGCCGACGACCTCACGCTGCCGATTGTGGGTGGCGACGATCTTTCCGATCGGAGACTCGCCCGGCCAGAAGCGATCGGCGAAGGCCCTGTTCACAACGATCACGGGCGGGGCGTCGGCGTCGTCAAAATGATTGAATAGACGGCCCCCCAACAACGGCACACCCATGGCTTCGAGATAGCCCTCTGTAACCAGCGCGAACTCGGTGAGACTCGACTCACCCTCGGCAAACTCGTAACCGGGAACATCCACAGGGGAGTAGTTGACGTCTAAACTCAAGGGCAAGCCGGTCGCCATTCCTACTGATTTCACAGCGGGAAGCGCCGAGGTTTCCTCGACCAATCGATCGAAAAACTCACGCGCACGCGCAGCGTCGTACCCCTGGAGCCCTGGGTCCATGGATGCAACCACCAGGTGGCTCGGCTCCGCGAATCCAGGTTCGATCGACATGGCGCCCTGGAGATTCCGCAGAAACAGCCCTGATCCGACAAGGAGCAGCACCGAAAGTGCCATCTGGGCTACGACGAGACCATTGCCAAATCGAGATGGCCCCGTTTTCACGCTCGACGCTCCCTTGATTGCGTTTACGACGTCTGCCCTCGCTGCCTTCAGCGCCGGCACGAGGCCGAAAATGAGCCCAGCGAACACGGACACGCCAAGGGTGAACAGCAATACGCGCGAATCGATTTCCACCGCGAGATTCCCGTAGGGCCCAAGCGATGGTATACGTACTCGGCCGATTAGGCCCACTGCGAGGCGTGCGAATCCAAGCGCAACAACGCCAGCCAACAAGCTCAGAATCAGACTCTCGGTTAGCAGCTGTTGGAGGATTCGCGAGCGCCCAGCACCCAGGCTCGCTCGCACGCCAATCTCGCGGCGCCGTTCACTAGCGCGCGCCAGGAGGAGATTGGCCACATTCACACACGCGATGAGCAGGAGGATCGACACTACGGCCAGGACAACGTTGCTCATCCCCATCTGCGATCCCCTGAGCGTGGGGTGCATGCCGGCCTT
>JBDGYW010000085.1:0-13904 GCA_039588935.1 Gemmatimonadota bacterium
CCACCTGGCCCAGCTGCGGATGATCGTAGGGAGTCCAGTCGACGAATACGCTGCCGTTCATCTCGGTGTCATTCCACCGCAGCCGCTCCACCTCAGTTGCCTCACCATCGTCGTCGTAGTCGGCGAACGGCACGAACGATCCCATCTCAGGGACCCAGCTGGGCACACCATAGTGATCGTACGCCCAGCCGATCATCACACCCCAAATGGCTCCGTACCTCGGCGGACCGCTTCTACCGAAGACCGGCGTCACATCCTGTTCGTTTATCAGTTCGGTGTACTTGCTGCCGAAGAAGCTGAATACCGCCGCATCTTGGGGCGCCATCGGGATCTCTTCACCTGTCACCGGATCGAAGTGCTTGGCCGTAGGAGGACGGTAAACGAAGTTGCCCGCCATGTGGTGATTGACGAGACCAGTGACGTTCGGGTGTGCGAACAAGAATTCCACTATCGCCCTGGTCTCGGGCTCCGACAGTGGGTAGCGACCGGAGCCGCTCTGGATGTACTCCTGTTGCCATTGGCCGGGCCAGTTGCGGTTGATGTCCAGACCGCCAACGCCATCCTCGTTGAACCGGCCGTCGTTGTCGTTGTCAATGCCCTCGGAGTACACCCGCCACTCACCTGCTTCGCCTGCCTCAGCGCGCACCATCAATCGCGCGTCTTCTGTAGAGGTCTTCATCGGACCCGTCACATCACGCACGCGGATCTGCGCGATGTTGCCGTCGCCGTCTAGATCCTCAGGCGGATCCTCGTCCAGCGCGCCGTCCCAGTCGGAATCGTGAGGCCTTACACTGCTCCGCATCCCGTCGGGATTCATGAGGTAGTAATCCGACCCGTCGGGGTTCAGTTTGGGCATCAGGTAGATGGTTCTCGTATCGACCAAATTTGTGACAAACGGATCGTTACCGTACTCTTTCACCAGATAGTCGATGTTCTTGAGCGTGACCTCCGCTCCCATCACCTCACTCGCATGCAAGTTTCCGTCGATCCAGAAGCCTGGTTTCGAGAGACCGTCGCCGGTGTTCTGGTTTGTCACCTCCAGAACGAGCAGGTCCCTGCCCTCATAGCTCTTGCCGATGTTGTGCAGCCTCGCGATCTCAGGATAGTTACGCACTACCTGATTCAGATATTCGACCACCTCGGCGAAGGTGTGGTTGTGGTCGAATCGGAGGTCCTGAGCCTGAGCCGCGTTTGAAAGCAGCAGTGCGAACATTGGGACCGCGAAAAGGACGGAGGCAAAACGTTGTCTGAAAGTCATGTCGTTCCCCTTGTTACGGGTGCAACTCGCTCGAGGCCACATTATCCGGCAATCCGTTCGATCGCCGTCAGCAGGCCTTCGATTGTGTCTTCGGTCGTTTGAGGATTGATAATAGTGAGCCTGAGGTACCGTCTACCGCAAATCTCTGTTGAGGAGATGTGGTACGAACCCTCTGCCAGCAATCGATCGCGAATCGATACCTGCAGATCATCGTCTCCCTCATGGCGGAAGCAGACGATGTTCGATTCAGGTTCGTATGGGCACGAAAACCGATCGCGCGATTGAATGATCCGGTACGCGCGTCGCGCCAGATCGTATTCCTCCTCGACGTAGCGTGCTATACCAGCTTCACCCCGCCATGCAAGGTTCAAAAACACCTTCAAACCCAATCCGGCTTTGGTGCACTCGACAGTTCTGTGAATCAGGTCGATACCGGGTTTCTCATCGCCATAGAAGAGATATGATGCGTCTTGCGTGAACGCCTGGTCGAGCGAATGCGGATCGCGGAACAACACGCCGGTGCAAAGCCCAGACGTTCTCAACATCTTGTGAGCATCCCACGTGATCGAATCGGCCCCTTCAACTCCGCGAAGCAGATGTTTCTCCTTATCCGAGACGAGTGCCGAAGCCCCGTGGGCCCCATCCACGTGGAGCCACACGCTCTCGTCGTTACAGAGACGCCCCAGCTCGTCGAGTGGATCGTGCAGGCCCGTTCCGGTCGCACACGCATTCGCTACCAATGCAACGATTAACTTGCCGTTTCCCCTTGCTTGCTTGATCGAAATGGGAATCCCATTGGGAACGATCACCTCGTTCTCATCCACTTCGACCGGCAAGACAGCGTTGGCACCCAAACCCAAGATCGACGCGGCACGCCGGACCGAGTAGTGACAGCTGGGCGGAGCGAGGATCACCAGGTTTCCGTTCGCACCGTTTTCCCACGTTTCGGGAGCTGCGGCTGCCCGCGCCGCCAGTAATGCGGTGAGATTGGCCAGCGATCCCCCATGGGTCAGCACACCACCCCCATTGTCGCCCCAACCAATCTTGCTCAGCATCCACCGCAGCACTGCAAGCTCCACCGCAGCGGCAGATGGCCCCATTTCGTAAATCGCCATCGGGTTGTGGATCGTACCGTGCACGAGATCGCCCAATGCCGCTGGGAAATCGGGCACCGCCACTTGGTGGGCCATGTAACCCGGGTGAAACATGCGAGTCGAATGATGCAGGTAGTTCTCGAGAAATGCCGCGAAGCTCGTTGCATCCATGGAGCCGTTCGCGATCAAGTCCTGCAACTCGGTCTCTCCAAAGATCTCGGCGACGGGAGTCAGCCTTACCACCGGCCCCACACCCCCGCGGCTTTGCTCGACGTAGGCATCGAGCACACGTAGAGCTCCGACGACGGATTCTTCGAATTCCGAGAACGACCAGTCGCGCATTATGGTTCCTACTGTTACCTGAGTTCAACCTCGCGACGATCGACGCCACCCTTTTCAGAATTGAGTACGATCGTGAAACGAGTTCCCTCTGGTGCGATCACACTCCACTCGGCGCGGTAGAGACTCTTGTACGATGATTCTCTCATTCCCCGTAAAAACGGGAACTCTTCGGTGATGGGATCGTCGGTAGTGGCCCCCTCGCCGAGTTCGATGGTCAACTCGTCGGCCTTCGCAACTCGGGCTTGCCGCGCCTGCTCCATCGACGTGTCGAGATAACCCTCGTTTGCCACCGTGGCGGTTACGGTCCAGTTGTTCGCTCGCCCCTCACGTTGCACGGCAACATCCTGGATTTTCACGATCGGAGTCAGCAGCGCTCGCACTACCGCGAATCTCGATTGGTCTTCTACAATGGTCTGCAGAAAGGGACCCGCCGGAGGGTTGCGCAGCCAATAGCGCGTGAACCCACCGAGTTCGACCTCGCCGAGCGTCGGATGATCGTACTCGTGCCACTCGACGAAACCCTCACCGGATAGCTCAGGAGCATCTCGGTTCGCATCCAACCATTCCAACACCGCGGCCTGCGCGTCCGGTCGGTTGTAGCGCCCGGGTATGGCAAACAGCGGCTTGTCTCTCGGAATGTCACCCCAACCCATTTCGTTCACGAAGGGCTCCATTGACCACAACTCCGTGGTGACGGAGAAGATCCCCGCGTGCACGTAGGACCAGTCGATGAACACGCCGTGCCGAACACCCGGTTGCTGGTCAAACGGCACGCCCGGCTGGATCGTAGTGAAGTCGTTGTAGACCGAAGCGACCGGGTAGGTCGTGATTGCCGTGCCCTTGGCGAGTATCGCGTTGTAGTCCTGCAAGTCTTGCGGTGGGAAATCAGTGTCCGGCCTCGCCGCGTAGGGACGAAGGTGTATCCCACTTGTAGTATGCCACGACTCGATCTGCGATATGTGTGGCTTGGATAGAATGAAGTCCACCAAGAGACGAGAGTTGTGCTCCTGGAGCGGATAATCACCTTGCCCGCGGAACCGAGCATCGATCGACGCCCAGTACGCCGGGTAGTTGCGGTTCGATATGAATCCAGTGTTCGGCGAGTCTTCGTTCACCTCTCCATCGCCGTCGTCGTCCAAGCCTTCACTGAGCACGCGATAGAACGTGCCGTCGGCGTCTCCCTCTTCACGCCGGACCAGAATCCGGGGATCATCTTCATAGGCTTTCCAGCCACCATCAGGATCCTCGATGCGGATCCGGAGTATCTCACCGTCGCCGTCCATGTCATCGGGACCATCCTCTCCAACCCGCCCATCTCCGTCCGCATCTCTGGCACCGGGTGCCGATGCCGGATCCCAATCAATACTCCCGGTCATGTAGGCTTCGGCGCCATCGGGATCAGCCCGATGCACTATGTAAGTCACGCGCGTGTCTATCAGGTGGGTGACATCGGGATCCAACCCATACCGACTCAGGAGATAATGAGCGAGGAACAGCGTCACCTCACCACCGGTCACCTCCGATGCGTGCTGGTTTCCGTCGAAGTACGCGGCTGGCTTGGTCTCGGCAGAACCAGTTTCCTCATTCGCGATCTCGATGCACCATAGTTCCCTGTTTCCGATAACGCCGGTACCTATCGAATAGAGCTTAGCGAGGTTCGGATGTCGCTCAGCCAGATCTCGCAGCATCGCTGTCGATTCATCGTAAGAGTGGTAGCGGTACTCGTAACCGGCTAATTGAGCATTCGCAGGCGGTGACAGAACAACCGCTGCAACAGACATCAGGGCCAAAAACCGGATCCGCACGTTTGGCTCCTTTCATTCGACGCGCAGTCGGAGGTACATTTGCGCGCGCCAGCAGGCTTGGAGGGACACTGTAACGTGCTAGAAGATAAACAGAGTGCACATTACATGACGCACCTGGAGTATTTCTATGAAGGCAGAAAAAAGTGCACTGCGACTAGAGGCCGCTAACCGAGTTGCGCAGCATGTCGACGACCTAGTTTCAATCACTCAGGAGCTGGTTCGAATTCCATCGGTGAATCCTCCAGGCGACTACGAGCGGATAGCCGCGAAGATGGATGACCTGTACAGAGCAGAAGGTCTCGAGCCCCTGGTCGTGCAGGCTCCCGTGGACGAACTGGCTCGGCTCGAATTAACGGCCCCTCGACCCAACGTGATCGCGTTGCTCGAGGGAAAAACCGGAACGCCCACATTCTGTTTAGACGCACATATGGACGTTGTTGACGCCGGTGACGAGTCGAGGTGGACCTTTGCACCCTTCGGAGGCGCGTTCCAAGACGGACGGATCTACGGACGGGGAGCGGCAGATACGAAAGCGCACCTCGCGATTCAGCTGATCGTCGTGAGAGTGCTTAACGAGATGGGGCTCGAGCTGGCGGGGAATCTGATTGTGTCGTCGACCGTCGACGATGAGATCGGGGCCTGGCCGGGCATCGGATTCCTGCTGGACAAGGGGTTCGAGGATAGCGGTTTCCCAAGACCCGACTACCACATAGCCGGAGAACCAACCGGTGTCGGCCTCTGCGGATGCCTAGCCAGGGGAAGGGTGTGGTATGAGGTAACTCTCAAAGGAAGAGCTGCACACGGCGGGAACCCCAAAGAGGGAGTCAACGCCATCGAGAAGGCAGTGGCACTTGCGGAGGCGGTGAAAGCCTATCCCGTACAGGAGAACCCTCTGATGGGCGCGGACACGATCAATATCGGTAGGATCTCTGGCGGAGAGGCCATCAACATAGTGCCCAGCAGCTGCACGATCACGTTTGACATTCGGCCCACGGGCAAGCGGGAGGCCGTGCGTTCCTTCATGGACAACGCGATCCGTCGTCTCGAAGAATCCGATCCCGATTTCGAGGTTGAGAGCATTCGAATGCTCAACAATCGGCAAACGGGTGGGATCGGCCCCGACCATGAGTTCGTACAGACGATTCAGTCAGTAGTGAAGGAGCTTACGGGCAAGTACGTAGAACCAACAGGAGACTTTGGCGGTTACTCCTCGTTGGGAAACGCGTACTGGACGAGCACTGGCGGAATCGCTGCAGTAATGTATGGCGCGGGCGCCTTCGCCCGCGCTCACAGTGTCGACGAATACATCTCCGTGGATGAACTAATCGAGATGTGCAAGGTTTGTCTCGGTATCGTTATCGAAACCTGTGCCTGACTCAGTACATCCTTTCCTTGTCGAGGACGTTCTTCATTTCGTCGAGACGACCATCGAGATAGCACGCCAAGTTGTGTCTGAAGAGGTCTACGATTCGCTTGTTTTCTGCGGCAACGGTGCTTGCGGAGTGCGGGCTAACCAGAACGTTCGGCATATCCCAGAGCGGACTCCCCGTCGGTAACGGCTCGGTGGCAAACACATCCAACGCGGCGAACGCAACCTTCCCTGATTTCAACGCCTCGATCAGAACTGGTTCATCCACCACCGGACCACGGCCAACGTTCACCAAAACGACACCGTCCTTCATGGCCTGAAACGCCTTTGCGTCTATCATCCGTTCGGTCTCAGGCGTATGTGGCACGCAAAGGCAAACAACGTCCGCGGCGGCGAGCATTTCGTGCAACTCTGGACCCGGGAAAAGCCTCTCGTATCCCATCTGATCCGCTTGATCCGGCGACAGCTGCGTATCCATCACAAACACGCGCATGCCCAGGAAACGAGCCACAGCACCGATGCGTCCACCCACTTCGCCGGCACCAATCAGCGCCAACACTTTGCCGTCAAGATCATCCCCGCAGTAGCGTTCCCAGTGATGTGCCTTCTGCTCACCCTCGAGGAAATCGAGTTGCTTGAAGTGTTTCAACACTCCGAGCAAGAAGAACTCGGATAGCGGCCCGGCGTGAACTCCGCGCGCGGTGGTGAAGAGTATGTCACTTTCCTGCAACCCGAGATCCACTACTCGCTTTCCGACGCCTGAACTCGTGGTCTGGACCCATTTGACGTTGGGCGCGAGGTCCATTCCCCCTGTGCCATCAGGACCTTTTGGTGGGAAATCGAAGAGTATCTCCGCCCGTCCCAATGCCTCCACCCAACGTCTTTCCTGTTCTGGAGTTCTCCCAAAATCTTCAACGCCGTTGTGATCGCCCGTGTAGCGCAGTGGCGGGTGAAGGTCGGGTTCGAAAATCACTTCGACCCTGTCAGGAGCAACGGCCCGAATCCGCTCGACCTGTTCCAGGCCGAGCGGAGTCGATATGAAAATTGTGGTTGTCATCGTGGCTAGTTGCCGATCCTCACCACGGTCGCATCGCGCCCAGCCCTCTGGGACCACACGGATACGTCGAGCGTACCGGAGGACGCAGCGTTGGAGAGCCTCACCAAGTAAGTGGTGTTGTCGCTCTCTGTCATACCGTTGATATGCCCGAGATCGACTTCTGTCTCGCCTGTCAGGATATCGACGCCGGCACTCGGAGATACTTCGAGGCGGACCGGCTTTACCACTCCGAGCCATTCGCCCTGCTCGGTAGCCGTGCGTAGGGCGCCGACGTTCTTGACGCTAATGTCAACCTGATAGAGGCCGGCCGCTTGATCGACGACCTCAACATCACCGACTTCGATCTCCACCCGTGGAGCTAGAGAGGCCAAGTACAATGTGTACCGGTTGCCCGCCTCGCACTCGCGCTCAATCAACTCACCCTCGGGCGGGCTGACCTTTCTGCGCTTCCAGCCGCCGATCTCGACTTCGCCAAGCACCGGGTGGTCAAACTCGTGCCAGTCGATGAACAGAGATCCACCGAGTTCTTCGTCATTCCACTTGAGGCGTTCGATCTCGGTTACCATGCCGTCCCAGTTGTAATCAGGTTCGCGCCAGTGCTCGTCTGCTAGCGAGAAGATGCCGAAGATGAGGTACATCGTTTCGAGCGAACTTCCATATGCGAAGTAGCCTCGATCTCTCTGATCCCAGTTTGCCGGGTCCGAAAAATCGAACTGATTGCTCTCCGGTAGTGGATACATGCCGTATGGCGCATTTCGGATATTGCCGTCTTTGTCGCGATAAGCCTGCGTGCGCTTCGTATTCGCTCTTGGCCGTCTGGCCTGATCCCAATCGAACACGGACGTCGCCAGATTCCACCCGGAATGCTCCAGTGCTCTCGCGGTCGCTACCTGATACACCTCGAGGTCGTTCCTGAATCTGAAGTCAGAATCAGGCCCGGTCGTGGGGGGCCTGAGGATGATTCGTCCACAGCAGTGGTGCTGCAGGTAGATGGCGATGTGTGGGTTCGCGGCTACGAAGTCCACCTCGGCCCGAGTTGTGCTCTCTTCCATTGGGTAGGTACCGCCACCACCCTGCTGTACACCGGGCCGCCAATTCTGCGGGTAGTTCCTGTTCGAGAGGAATCGGTTGTTGAAGCTGTCTTCGTTGTACTCACCGTCCTCGTCGTCGTCGAGACCTTCGGAGTACATCGTATAGAACGTGCCCTCGGTTTCGTCGGCCATGCGCCGCACCATGATTCGCGGATCCTCGCTGGAGAGCTTCCAATCACCAAGCGGGTCAATCTGCCGCATCTGAACCATGAAACCGTCGCCGTCGAGATCCTGCGGCGGGTCCTCATCAAACAGTCCATCTCGGTCGTTGTCGACTGGGTCTGGGTCGTCTCCGGCAGGCGCCGCGGTCAGGTAGGCCTCAGCGCCGTCCACGTCCAGACGTGGCACGAGATACAGAGAGAGGTTGTCGACGATCTTCGTGACCTCTTCATCCTCGCCGTACCGGCTCAGCAAATACCAGATCGTGTATTGACCGGACGCTGCAGCTATGACCTCGCTCGAGTGAATCTGGTTGGCAAAGAAACCAGGTTTGTCCTCGGGGGCCCCGGTCTCCGGGTTGTTGATCACCATCATCCACACTTCCCTGCCCATCATGGACGTGGCAAGACTTCTCAGCTCGGTCAGTTCGGGGAACGCGTTATGGATGTCGGTCATGAACGCGGTGAGTTCGTCGTAGTTGTAGTAGTGCAGGAAGTCGTATCTCCCAAGCGCTCGTTCCTGGCCGATTAGTGACGACGAAGTGAGCGTGGTGAACAAAAACAGGGTGGCTGTGACGAGTCGTCGGTGACGCATGGCCTCTTCCTCGAGTTCGGGTTCACAAGCCAGGCTGGAGGATATCGTTCGCCCGGATTTCGAAGGGACAATACCGCCGGTGCAGACCTTTCGGAAGAGGCCGCAAGTCCACTTCACATCGCGGTGGTAGGCCTCACAAAGCGGTATCCCGGCTCGCAGTGTGCTGCTTTCACGGTGAGCTGCAGATACTCATGTCGGCTGCGAGCCGCGGCTCCCCAAGGGCGACAGTCGCTCTGTGACGTCCGACATTCCAGTTCCTCCAGCCGGTTCTGCGATCAACTCGCCGCTCGTAAAAAATCCCAAGCAGCTCGCAGCGGCCTTGAAAGTCGACTGCTGACAGCCTGTCAAGCACCAATGGAACCGCGTCGTCGCTCAAGGAGCCGATGTAGGACACATCCACCGGTTTGCCAGCTTCGGCCCGGGCGATGTGCGTGCGAGCTATGAGAGCGTCGGGGTTTGCCGCGTTCAACAGACCGAGGAACGCGAAGGCGCTCAAAGACGTAGCCAGAACGAAGTGTCTGCCGCTCCCGAAGAGCACCGTACCGGCGAACAGGCCCAAGACAGTTCCTATCCAACCCATGAACACGCTGGCGTAGAGCCTGTCGTGCGTGAGCCCGTACATGTCCGCGTAAAGCTGCATCCGTTGTAAGGCTGATGCCATGATCATGGCCACGAGGATGAGCGTGACGGTAGCGAGTGCCTCGAAACTCTGTCGATCCCGCTCGCTCTTCTGCACAAGTATCCCATTAGCGGCCAGGAGCACCGGTACCACGAGCGCTGCAACCGCTACGAGTTCAAAGAACCCACTCCTTGCATACTCCGCATAGCTCAGGCCTTCGGTGGCGAGGATCAAACTCTCACCCCCAAAGAGATACTCGATTTGAATCACTACGAAGAGCAAAAACACAAGCACCAAGCTCCCGAGTGCTATCCCAACTTCCGTGATCCCAAGTGACGGGAGGCTGCCTCCAACGGAACGATCCCCCAGTGGCTGTGACATGCTCGCGATGCCCCACATGTAACCTGCCACCAACCAAGCAAGAGCCCCAGACAGCAGCAGGTGCGACCCTGCCTCCGAGTAATCCCATGCAAACGCTGATCGGACGACGCGATCGAATACGGGATCAGCCGACATGAGAAGACTGCAGAAGATGAGCGTGAGTGGAGTGGCGAAGAGGACCCCTCTCGAGACGGTTAATAGCGACGACGCAGCTCCCTCGGTCGTTGGATCACCCACCGCATCGTCATCCAACTTCAGCTTCGCGGCACCGACGGCCGTGTTGATCCAAATACTCATTGTATTCCGGCAGTACGCCCAAACACCCGACGATCGAAGGCACATACCTACCGCGGGCAGTGTGGAGAAGGTCAGCGCAGCGACGAGGCCGAGCGCATTCCAGCCCCGCAATGAAGGAGAATCCCGCCAGGTGAAGAAGCTCGCGAACACAAGCGGGAGCCACATCCAACGCATCGCTGACATCGACTTTCCGTACCAACGAGCAACGAAAACAGTGATGGTGATCATCAAGGTTGTCCACGCGAAAGCTCCCAGGCCCCATGGTACTCCCCTCAAAAGTGAATCGCCGAGAACGCCGAGCATCACCGCTGCGCCAACTACCAGTACCACCTGCCGTGATCGTGCGTCCACCGCATTCTCCTGTTAGCTGTACATGGTATTATAAAGTACTTTGTAATACAAAGTCAATATATACGCCGCTCACTTCTAGAGCACAGACATCTTCGGTGGCGACAGCTCTGTGCGGACGGCTGGACACCTCAGGTGCGTTCAGCCATACTCCCACTTCACGTCCCAGAACCCGTTTCCCAACCACGAAGCTGAGGCAAGATCTCATGAAACGTCTGACGGTTCTCCTGATTGCGGGCTGTGCCGCGGTCACTCTTCTGGTACCCGCACGCGCCCGTGCTCAGGAAACGAACCCCCTGTTCACTGAGCAGAAGGTGAAGAACTACCTGCCGCATATGACATGGCCAGAAGTCGAGGAAGCACTCACGCGGTCTGACGTGGCACTGATTCCGGTGGGTTCCATCGAACAGCACGGACGTCATCTGCCTCTTGGCACAGATATCTATGCAGCTACTGAACTCTGCAGGCTGGTCGCTCAGAGAGCGGATGCCATCGTCGTACCGGTCGTACTCGCCGGGCTTTCGGCACACCATCTCGGTTTCGCGGGTTCACTAACGCTTTCGCAGGGGACATTCGAACAGGTTGTGTTTGAGACTGTGGAGGCACTGATTCATCATGGAATCCGCAAGGTCGCCTTCTACAACGGCCATGGCGGAAATACTGCTTCCGTAGCAAACGTGATCACACGCATCAACAATTCCACGGTCGCAGCTGCCGTTGATCTCGGGCAGGTGGAGGTGCCGGCTGTTGATTCACCCTATGAAGCTCCCGAATTCGACTGGCATGCGGGCGTAGGTGAGACTTCTGGGATGATGTACCTCACCCCTCCACTTGTGCAGATGGATGAGGCAGAAAACCCGGTGCTTACCTTTTCGCCTGGTGCCCAGCAAGCACGTGAGACCATGTCGGGTGGAAACCTAGACATGCTCCTGAGTGCGTACCTGTTCCGGCCTGAAGCAACCGGCAAACAGGCGGCCTCACATCAGATCTCTAGCAACGGAGTATTCACCACCGGAGACGTCAACACTGCTTCAGCAGCTCAAGGGAAGTTTCGGTTCGAGCAACTGGTGGAGGCCGCGGCCCGATTCGTCAACGAGTGGAACGGCAAACGCTGAGGGACCTCTACCGAGGGAGTTTCTACGACACCCCGCGACCATCGGCGAGAGCTATGGAGTTGCCACATCCTCATTGATGGCGTCCTCCAGGGTCTCCAACAGCACCTTGCCATCGACTGGCTTCGGTACGAACCGATGCACGATGCCGGGCACACCTGGCCACGAGACACGTTCTCGTAACGACTCCGACAGATAGATCACCCTCAGGTCGGGAGTGTTGTCTGTAAGACGGTCTACGAGTGTAAAGCCGCTGGCACGGGGCATGGTGACGCCTGTGATCAGAACATCGAACGGCTCGTCAGCGTCGCTCAATATGCGGCTAGCTTCCTGGGGACTGGCTGTATCTTCAGTTATGTATCCCTTCTCCTGCAGTAGAGTCGTCAGGGCCTGGCGCTCATCCGCTTCGGCTTCTACCACCAACACCCGGTGGCGCTGTTGTGCCGTGGTTTCACGAGGGGCTAATGGATGATCGGGCATCCAAGCCCTGTCGTCGGCAACCTCCACCCTGTCACGGCCCCCATCCTTTGCTGCGTACAAGGCTCGGTCGGCAGCGGCCACCAACACCTCATGCGAGCCCATGCCATCGCTATACAACGCCACCCCTCCGCTCACGCTCAACCTACCCCACGGGAGCTCAGTGTTTTTGACCGCCTCCCGAACACGGTTTGCGAAAACGAGGATGCCTTCCGCGTCTACATCTGAGACCACGGAAATGAATTCTTCTCCACCATAGCGGGCGGAGATGTTCTGCCTGCGAGTATACTGCCGCAAGATATCGCCAACCGTACGGAGTACGTCGTCACCCACTGCGTGGCCATATGTGTCGTTGAATTTCTTGAAGTGATCGATGTCGTACATCACGACACCAAGCTTGCGGCCACGCAGTGCCGCACCGAATTCTCGGTCGAGGGCGAGTTCCACATGGCGGCGGTTGGGCAGGCCCGTCAGCTGATCAGCCAACGCCAGGCTCTCAGCTTTGCGGCGCTCTCGGTGCATTGATTCGGCGAAGATGGCAATGCCCAATGTGATGACTAGGAAGTTGGTGACGACGAGCAATAGCCAACCCCAATCGGGGGCGCCGAGGTTAAAAATCTGAACCAGGGCCTGGCTCAATGACAAGGCCGCCATGGCGCCTGCAACCGCTATTGCCGCGCCTGTCAGGCCGCGGTAGTAGGTGAGCAGGAACGCGGGCACGAGTGCCAACAGCCAAACCAGGAGACCATATTCATCTCCCGCGAGGGCTGGGAGTGCCACAGCCGAGGCGATCGGTACGGCCAGGGCTATGAGTGAGAGGATCAAGGCTTTCTTGGGGACTGTCCGTGGGATTACATCACGCGACTTGCCCTTTATGAACCCCATTGCTCGAACCTCCGGCAGAAATGGTTGCTTGATATCGAATCTGGCCCAGATGCAGGACGTCCGCTAGGGGCTGACGGAGCAGCTGAGAACTGCCGGCGTCACGCTACCACATGCACGTTCTGTCTGGGGCGCTTCCGGGCTACACCGTGCCTTGCGGCAGCATGAGACCCGGCCCGATGTTAAGAGCTGAGTGCCGGAACCGCAACAGACGTCCGGCCCACGGCTGGAAACAGAACGGAGCCCAGGAGAGTTATGATGATCGACCTCTTTGCCGACCCCGGATTCTGGGTCGCCCTCTTCTCAGTCACTCTGGTCCAGGTAGCCCTTGGGGCCGACAACCTGATCATTATCACGATCCTCGCCAACAAGTTGCCCCTGCAGAAACAGGGGTTGGCTGTCCAAGTTGGGCTGGTGTTGGCCATGGCTTTCCGTATCATCTTGCTGGCGTTGGTGAGCTGGGTGCTCGGTTTTGCTACGGAAGTCTTCATGACTGTCGATACACACATCTTTCCCGGAGTGCGGTTAGAAGCAGCTTTGAGCGGAAAGGCGTTGGTTCTTGCCGTCGGCGGCGCGATACTCATCTGGAAGGGCATAAAGGAACTTCGAGTAAAGGCCAAAGGCATCGAGGATGAGGTCCGTGAGACTGAGAAGTTCATGGAGGTTGTGGCGGTCATTGTGGGAATGAACCTGCTGTTTTCGGTCGATTCCATTCTCACGGTGGTTGGCATGACCGACGTCTTTCTGGTAATGGTAGGTTCCGTGGTGATATCGGTTGCTCTCATGCTGGCGTTCGCGAAACCACTCGCACGCTTCCTTCATGCTAACCCGGACTTCGAGATCCTGGGTTTGTTCGTGCTCCTCCTCATGGGTTTCGTGCTCTTGCTGGAAGGTGGGCACGTGGCGGGAGCAACAGTGAACTCCAGTGAGTTCCCGTACATTCCGCAGTGGATCGTGATCTTCATGCTGCTCCTTCTGTTCAGTGTCGACCTGTATCAGAACCTTTGGGAGCGAAAGAT